>JAQVAO010000030.1 GCA_028690755.1 Patescibacteria group bacterium
TTTTATATTAAATCCCAGTCTTAAATGTGTAGCTAGTTGAGCTGACGATTTTTCCTGATTGACTTATCGAAACTACCCTATAATGATATGTAGTATCTGGCACCAGAGATGTAAGCGCAGCGGTGTGAGCGGTGACAAGGGCACTATTTTTTATTGTGAATTCATTATAATCGCTGTAATCTTCGTGGGCGATTGTGTCAAAGAAAACTTGTGATGTGCTTGGTATTGATGTAACCCAAGAAATAGTTGCCGAATCTGACTCTATATTAGAGGATTTTACATTTGAAATAGTCAGATCCTCTTTAACGGTAGCAAAAGATATCTCTGCTTTGGCGACGGTGCCATACTTGTCGGTGACGGCGACTGAAAGAATATGTCGACCAGTAGTTAAATTATTAAAGTTATAACTGACAGAATACGGAGAAGAAGTATCAGTTGCTATGCTGACATTATCAATAAAAAACTCTGCTTTTGAAACATTCGCGCTGTTGTTGACAGAAACACTAATTGTTTTTGTTCCGGTGACTGTTTCATCGTTTCTGGGAGAAGTGATTTCAATTGAAAGGGGTGGCGATTCGTTGCTAATATCGCAACTGCCTGCAGGTTGTGGGTTATACAAGCCGGCGGCGGTTGCCCAGGCGATAACCGGGTTTTCCCAGTTTGGATCACTTGGTTTTAGCGAGTGAACATTTGAGTAAATTCTAGTTTCGGTTAACTCCCCCGGTGCGTTATCAGGGGCAACGAGTCCATTTGATCTACAGACCTTGACTGCGACATTAACATCATCTTTTTCTGATGGAACTTGCCAGGAAGCAAAAATATCGGTTGTTGTTTCTTTGGAGTATTCCGATGGCAATTTATTTGAATATTTTTCGACAGTGATAGTTTGAATTCCGGCTGGTGGGTTGAATTGCTCTACTGGCTGTCCTTCCATCATCTTAGCCATAAACTCATGGAATATCGGTGCGGCGATGATTGAACCATCGGCACCACGGCTCATTGCTCTGTTGTCATTATTTCCCGTCCAGACACCAACTGCCAAAGATGGAGTGTAACCAACAGTCCAAGCGTCTTTGAAATCAGAAGTTGTTCCAGTTTTAGCGGCAACGGGTCGATCAGGGAAATAAAGTGCTGATCTGGTGCCAAAAACTAATGACCTGGCGTTATTGTCGCTCATAATACTTTGCATTTCATAGGCGATTTGTGGGTCTAGAACCTGTTCCCCTTTATCTTCATCAGGTTTGTATTCGTAAAGTGTTTTCCCCTTGTTGTCGATGACCTTGGTTATCGCCCTTGTTTCATGACGGTTACCACCATTGGCAAATACTCCGAATCCAGCAGTGTGCTCAAGGAGTTTGACCTCACCAACTCCGAGACCAAGAGATAGGCCATATCTTGACCTTTCGGTTAGAGTGGATATTCCGAGATCAGAGGTAGTCGTTAGAACGTCATCAATACCTGCGAGTCCGGTCGCTTTTACTGCCGGAATATTTAATGAATTCGCCAGTGCCTGTCTGATTGTCACCGGTCCTCTGGTTGAATTATCGTAGTTTCTTGGTATATAGCCGTTGCCAAAATCTGTCGTCAGGTCATAGATTATTCTGCTTGGAGAATATTCTTTATCTTTAAAGAGAGTGGCATAAACATATGGTTTAAACGAAGATCCTGGTTGCCTATTAGAAGTAGCTACATTTACATTGCCATCAATATCCACATTAAAAAAGTCTTTGCTGCCAACCATGGTTATGACCTCACCTGTTTTAGGATCAATGGAAACAAGCGCTGCGTTTGACCCTCCATATCGCTCAACTTTTGCCATGCCATTTTGTATTGCTTGCTCGGCTATTTTCTGTTTTTCGTAGTCTAGAGTTGTGTGGATTGTCATACCTTCTTTTTCCACTCTTTGGCTGCCGTATTCTTCAGCAGCTTGTTCTATAACATACAGAGAAAAGTGGGGTGCCAGGATTGACATTTTTCTTGGTTGAACCGCAGTGCCCACTGTTGTAGTATCTTGTTTTTTTGCCTCGTCTGCCTCTTCCTGTTTAATGTATCCGGATTTGACCATCTGGTCGAGAACATAATTTCGGCGAGCAATTAAGTTATCGGTGTGCGTACCGTACGGAGAGTAATATGTGGTTGCTCTGGGGATTGCGGCAAGAGTTGCTGCTTGAGCCAATGACAGGTCTTTCGCTGGTATGCCATAATACATTCTTGCTGCTGCTTCAATACCGGCAGTTTGTCCACCATAGGGGATTTCATTCAAGTACATCGTTAAGATTTGGTCTTTTGAATACATAAATTCCAGCTCAATCGCTAGAATCAGTTCCTTTATCTTTCTAATAATTGTTCGGTCAGAATACAATAGGGCATTTTTGACATATTGCTGGGTAATAGTTGACCCACCATGGACGTTGCCACTAGTGTGGAATATGTTATTAATGGCTGCTCTGGTTATGCCGCGAAAATTGACTCCGTGGTTCTGGTAAAATTGCTGGTCTTCAGTGGCAACAGTTGCGTCTTTAATTACCTTGGGTATTTGGTCTGACGCAATGACTGTTCTTTTAAGCTCGCCGGTTTCATAAAGTAAAACGCCATTTCGATCATAAATTTTGGTTGATTGAGTTGGCCTCATTTTGGCGATTTTTGCTGGAGTTGGGAGATCTTTGGCAAACCAGGCAAAAGTTACTGAGACCAGTAAAAGAGAAACCAAAAAAGCATAAGCGACTATTCTTAAAATCCGCTTTTTGTCCCATTTTTTGCGTCCCTTAGTTTTTAATCGCAATTTAAGAGGATTAAGTGAGGTTAAGTTAAATTTCATATTTGATAATAATTTTAAACACTATTTTGAAGCTAAAATTCTATTTACATTATAGTATGAACAAAGTATTATGTAAACAAGAAATCATCTTATTTTTGATGATTGCAACAGAATAATCAAAAAGTTTTTTTATGTCAAGAGGAAAAGATATGGAAAAGAAAATTCAGGAAGTTTTGACTCGTTCTATCGACACGATTTATCCCAATCGCGAATCGTTAGAAAAAATATTAAATTCTGGCAAAAAACTTCGCATATATATGGGGATTGATCCTACTGCTACATATGTTCATCTTGGTCATGCGACAAACTATATAATTTTGAAAAGATTCCACGAATTAGGGCACAAAATCATCGTTCTTGTTGGTGACTTCACGGCGATGATCGGAGATCCAAGTGATAAAAGCTCTGCCAGAAAGAGACTTTCTCGTGAACAGGTCAAAGAGAATCTTAAAACTTTTAAAGATCAAATAAGCAAAATCATTGACTTCGAAAATAAAGACAATCCAGTTGAATTGCGATTTAACTCTGAATGGCTGTCAAAAATGAGTTTTGAGGATGTTGTTAATCTAGCCGCCCATTTTACAGTTCAACAAATGATAGAGAGGGATATTTTTCAGAAAAGAATCAAAGAGAAGAAGCCACTTTATGTCAATGAATTTTTCTACCCGCTGATGCAAGGTTATGATTCGGTTGTTCTGGAGGCTGATGTTGAGGTCGGGGGTACCGATCAGACATTTAATATGCTTGCCGGTCGCCAATTGGCCAAAGAGCTACAGGGTAGAGAAAAATTTGTAGTTGCAACGACTCTGTTGGAAAATCCTCTTACTGGTGAAAAACTGATGAGTAAATCATTGGGGACGGGGATCGCTTTAAATGAGGCTCCGAACGAGATGTTTGGAAAGGTAATGGCACTTCCTGATGAAGCAGTTATTCAGTGTTTTATTGATTGTACTTATGTTGATTTAAATAAAATCAAACAATATGAAGGTGAAATAACTGAAGGAGCCAATCCAAGAGATATAAAAATGCTTCTGGCCAATGAAATTGTAAAAATGTACCACAGCGGAAAAGACGCGGCGATGGCTCAAGATCATTTTATCAACGTGTTTCAAAAAAAAGAGCTGCCAAAAGAGATTGAGGAAATTGAAATTAGTGGAAATTTGCCTATACCCAATCTACTTGTTCAAGCCGGGTTAGCTCCGTCAGGTTCTGAAGCTAGAAGATTAATTACTTCTGGAGCAGTAGAGGTTGATGGTGCAAAAATTACTGAAATCTCGACAACTATCAGTACTCATCCGGGTATGGTAATAAAAGTCGGCAAAAGAAGATTTGCGAAAATTAAATGATGGAAGAATTAAGAGAAAATATTATTAAAGCAGTAAAAGGTGCCGGTTTTAAACTGCCGGAAGATTTTTCTTTGGAATCACCACCCGACGAAAAGATGGGTGATTTGGCAACAAATATCGCGATAATAATTGGGAAAAATGAAGGTATTGATCCTAAAGATGTCAGCAAAAAAATACTGACGAAATTTGGCAGCGATTATATTGAAAGTGCAGATGTTGCTGGTCAGGGATTTATCAATTTTAAATTAAGCAAAAAATATTATCAAAAAGTATTATCCAATATTCTGTCTTCCGGTGGTGATTATGGGAAAAGCGATATTGGAAAAGAAAAAAGAGTTTTAGTCGAATATGTTTCAGCGAATCCAACAGGTCCGCTTCATATCGGTAACGCCAGGGGTGGTCCAATAGGGGAGGTAATCTCAAATATTTTTTCCTGGCTTGGCTATTACGTTGAGCGAGAATTCTATGTCAATGACATCGGAGCTCAGATCAGAAAATTTGGCGAAACGCTGGCATATTACTATATTTCAAAAAATGATCCAAGCTATCATTTTCCCGATGGTGGGTATCCAGGCGATTTTCTAAAGGAGATTTCTGAGCAAATTCAAAGAGAGAAAAAAGATGAGATAGCAAATCTCAAAGATGATAAATTGATTGATTTTTTCATTCGTCACGGTCTGGAAATTACAATTAGACGAATAAAAGAGGACTTGTGCGATTTAGGTATAGTTTTTGATCGATTTCAATATGAGAGTGACCTGATAAATTCTGGCTTGAGTCAGAAAGTTATTGAGGATCTCAAAGAAAAAAATGCCTTAGTTGACAGAGAGGGTGCCCTGTGGTTTTGCTCAAAGGAATATTCTGATTTATCTGATAGAGAAAGTGTTCTAGTCCGGAGTGATAATGACAAAAGTTTAACTTATTTTACTAGTGATATTGCTTATCATAAAGATAAGTTTGATCGTAAATTTGATAGATTGATTGATGTTTGGGGAGCAAACCACCATGGTCACATCGAGCGACTTAAGGCCTCGCTAAAATCACTTGGTTATGACTCTGATAAGCTCGATATTATTTTATATCAAAATGTTCGCCTGAAAAAAGATGGAGAGATCAAACAAATGGGGAAAAGGCTTGGCAATTTCATCAATATTTCTGATCTTTTAAACGAAATGAAAGTTTCTGCCGATGTCTTCAAATACACCATTATTTCTCAAAGTAGTCAAAATATAATCGATTTTGATCTTGACCTAGCAGTAGAGCAATCAGAAAAAAATCCAGTTTACTATCTTCAATACGCTTATGCGAGAATCTGTAGTATATTGAGAAACACTGACAAAAATATTCTTCAGGCTTTAGAAAAAATTGCTGAAGGGAAGGGGAGACCTGACCCGAAGACCCTTGATCTTTTAAAAGATAAAAAAGAACTGGATTTGATCAAGCTCTTAGATAAATTGCCAAATATTTTATTAAAAATCGGCGAAAATTTTCAAATTCAGTCGCTCCCCTTCTTTGCAACCGAAACAGCTCGGGCTTATCATAATTTTTATACTTCATGTCAGGTTCTTTCTGATGATAAGAATTTGACAGAAGCTCGTCTTCTCTTAGTATTGGCGACAAGAAATGTATTAAAAATTACCTTGTCACTTATGGGGGTGAGTACTCCAGAGAGAATGTAGCAACTACATATCTAGCTCGTAGATATTATTGCCGGAGAGTAACCATATCTTTTGCATTTTTTCATTTACGGCAAAGTCAGAGATCTCTATTTCTTTGTCGGCGACAAATTGACGTTTATATTGACCGGTTTTTGAGTATTCTATAACTCTGTTTTCAGTTTTATCAAAAACAAAAATTGTTGTTGTATCAACATCAGTAAATATTTTCATCGGTGAATTTATTTGATTTTCCGGTGTTGGTGTACCTGCTATTGAGAAGGCAGTGTCAACTACTGAACGGCGAATTTTAAGTACAGAGCCATCTTCATTTAGGACATAAACATCTCCGTCAATCGCCAATGAGATTGATTTTACAGTTAAATTAGTTGACAAATACTTGGTTCCAGCTGAGTATTGATCACCGGTTTTGAGATGTTTCCAAATTTGTCCGGATTCAGGATCAAGCAGATAAATGTTAGTTGAAAAAATGCTGATAGCACTGGCATTTTCCCATTGGCTATTCTCTTCTAGCCCTAGGTCTTCAATTGAGTTTGTTGCGAGATCAAAAACCACCACCTTTTTTGCGTCAGTGTAGAGATAAAACAAATTTGCGCTATCTGAATAGGTAATCGAAATTATTTTTCCGTCACTTTGGCCAATGCTTGCTAAGGAATCAGAGCTCTTTTTTCGAGTATCATATTTCGATATGTCGCCATTTTTTGAAAAAGAATAAATATCTGCTCCCACAGCATAAATTATTGGCTGTTCGCCCGTTATGGTATAGTTCGCCTCTGCCGATCTTGTTAATCTAACTGCACTGTTTATTTCGTCTAATTTGGATTGAATTTGATCCAGCAAATTAGTCGCCTCGTCCTTGATAGCAGCTGACTCAGTGGCTTTCTGTGCTAATGTCTTTGACTCTATCAATTTTTCCTTTCCACTTTCGCGATTTAAGCCCAAGTCATCGATCGCCTGAGAAAAAAGATTTCTGGCGCTATTTAGGCTTTCCAGACTTTCGGCTTGTTTTGCAACCCCTAAATTATCTCGACTATTTATTTGAATCTTGATGAATCCAATTCCAAGTAAAAGGATAATAAACCCGATATAGAGGAATTTTCGATTTTTTTCTGCCAGCAGT
>JAQVAO010000031.1 GCA_028690755.1 Patescibacteria group bacterium
ACAAATTTATCAAGATATAGTATGTATAAATTATGAATCTGTTTATTAAAATCTATTCTGTCCTATTCGCCATATTCATTCTGAATACTCTGGTCAGCTTCTTTTACCCTCTGGCTTTCCTTCCATATGGAATCGGCGACTTTTTCGCTTATGAAGCTCTATTTATTTTTGTCACTCTTCCGCTGATATTTATTTATGGTGTCTATTATTATCTTTCTCACCGCAAGTCCTCTACTAAGTAATACAGCTATTTTTTGTTCTATCCTTTCTTTTTCTTATATTTTATATTTCGTATTCACCGCTAAATGACATTTTTCTGTCTGCTGATGACTGGTCTGCACCAGTTAATGATGTGTAAGACCCGTGTATCCAAAGCATCGCAGTTGTGCTCGCCATACCAACTACCATATTGGCTATTGTCCCGCCCGACTCATAAGTAAATCCTGCTCCAAATACTCCCATATATGCAGCCCCAATATTGGCTGCTGTTACAGGAAGTGTTGCGGTATATAATCCTGCCCCAGCACCCGCAGTCCCACCAGACGAGTTTGACCAGTTACACTTGATTCTGACTTTGCGTGTC
Source organism: Patescibacteria group bacterium (assembly GCA_028690755.1). Taxonomy (GTDB): domain Bacteria; phylum Patescibacteriota; class UBA1384; order XYA2-FULL-43-10; family CAINNR01; genus JAQVAO01. The sequence goes on from JAQVAO010000031.1 coordinate 584, forward strand.
TGCAATGGAAATGATCCTCTCTGGAGCGATTATCGGACTAATCATCTGCGTAATCGTCATCGGAGATCAGGTTCAGGCGATCAAAGCCAAGAGAAAATAACCTGACGAGCTGTGGGGGGCAGCCGCTAAATGGAGTTTTTTTCAATATTAACTAACTATCCTTTAGCACTTTGATAAAAATATCGCTCGGCATGTTGACTCGGCCGACCTGTTTCATCTTTTTCTTCCCCTTTTTTTGCTTGTCTAGTAGCTTATTTTTTCTGGTTACATCACCACCATAGAGCTTAGCGGTCACGTCTTTGCGAAGCGGGGATATCCGCTCAGAAGCGATAATATCGCCACCGATCGCCGCCTGAATTTTAACTTCAAAATTTTGCTTCGGGATTAGTTCCTTTAAGCGCTCAACTATCCTTCTAGCCTCATTTTGAGCATTTGGAGTATATACTATAAAGCTAAGCGCATCCACCTTGTCCTCGGCAATCAAAATATCAACTTTAGAAAGTTTTGCTTCTCGCCAATCAATTATTTCGTAGTTCATGGAGGCATAACCGGAAGAAACGGTTTTTAATTGATCATAAAAATTGATAATTAGCTCCGCTAGGGGAATCTCGTATTTAAGGAGCGCTCGGCCATCATCAAAATATTCGGTGTTTTTGTACAGAGCCCGCTTCTTCTGGCAGATATCCATGATCACCCCGATATATTCCTTCGGTGTAATAATCTCCAAAAGCGACCAGGGCTCGGAAACCTGGCGATAGGCATTTGCTTCCGGCATATCACAAGCTCTTTCGACAATTACTTCCTCGCCATTATTTTTTAAAATTTTATATTCAACTGTCGGGCTGGTAATAACAACATCGAGATCAAATTCGCGCTCCAATCGCTCACGGACAATATCCATATGGAGGAGCCCCAAAAATCCGCAACGAAAACCAAAACCTAAAACCTCAGAGCGCTCGGGTTCATATGATAGCGCGGCATCATTTAATTTCAATTTCTCGACAGCATCTTTTAAATCTGGATATTTGTCACCGTCCGAAGCATAGATCGAGGCAAAAACATACGGCTTAACTTTTTTATAGCCCGGCATAGGGGAGAGTGCCGGCTCTTTCTTCAAGGTCACAGTATCACCAACAGCCGCCTGCGACACTTCGCGAAAACCGGTCACCAGGTAACCAATTTCGCCTGCTGATAGGGGAGAGCGAGAAATTAATTTTGGTCGAAAGATTCCAACCTCCTCTGCCCTACCGCCACTTTTTGTTTGCATCAAAAATATTTCATCGCCAGATTTTATTTCTCCATCCATTACCCGAAGATAGGCGACTACTCCACGATAAGGGTCATAGACCGAATCAAAAATTATCGCCTTTAGATTCTCGCTGGCGCTCCCCTTGGGCGCCGGGATTCGGTCGATTACCGATTCTAAAATTTTATCAACTCCTTCACCGGTCTTCCCGGAAGCTAGAATGATCTCCGATTCATCGCAGCCCAAAAGTTTAATGATTTCATGCTTGACCTCATCCGGTCGCGCCGCCGGCAGATCAATCTTATTTAATACCGGAATAATTGTTAAATCATGTTCAATAGCGGCGTAAAGGGTTGAGAGAGTTTGTGCTTCTATCCCCTGACTAGCGTCAACGAGAAGAATCGCTCCTTCAACAGCTGCTAACGACCTGGAAACTTCATAAGAAAAATCAACATGGCCCGGAGTATCAATCAAATTCAGAATATGCCCCTGGTGTTCCATTCTTACCGGGGTTAATTTGATCGTGATCCCGCGCTCTCGCTCCAGATCCATCTGATCAAGAATTTGTTCTTTCATATCGCGCTTTTCGACGGTATGAGTCAATTCAAGCATTCTGTCAGCCAATGTCGATTTCCCATGGTCAATATGCGCGATAATACAAAAATTTCTGATTTTATCCATTTCCATAGCTAAAATCTTAGCATTTTTGAGCTCAAAAAGCTATCTCTTTACCAGAGACCTCAATATTTTCAAACTATCAATATCACTTTTACCTTTATTTCCAGGCGTTTCGATAATCCCTGGAAGACCGTGAAGACGCGGATGGTTGACAATCCGACGGAAAGCTTCGAGACCGATATAGCCATCGCCGATATCAGCATGACGGTCTCGTTTAGAAAAAAGTGGAACTGCAGAATCATTTAGATGAAGACAGACCAATTTTTCCAGACCAATATATTTGTCAAATTCATCAAGCATTTCTTCCAATCCATCTTTGGTCGCCAGATTATAGCCGGAACCAAAAGCGTGTGCAGTGTCCAGTGTTACTTTCAGCCTTGGTGATTTAACTTTGTTTAATATTTCGGCCAATTCTTCAAATTTGTCACCGATAACATCCCCGGCGCCGGCGGAATTTTCTAAAATCAGATAAGGTTTATCACTCGCAGCCAAAACAGTTTTAATCCCCAGAGCAATTTTATCAATCAGCTCAGACATTTTTTTACCCTTAGTCGAGCCGACATGAAAGTTTACACCAAGAGCTCCGAGAATTTCGGCTTTCTTCATGTTGTCGATCAGAGATTTGATCGATGATTCATAGAAAAACGGATTGTCCGAAGCAAGATTGATTAAGTATATGCTGTGAATTATTACCGGGTCGATTTTCGCTTTTTCATTTAATTTCACAAAACGGTCCAGCTCCTTATCGGGGATAGTTGCAGGATTCCAGCGCTGGGGTGGAGTAGTAAAAATCTGCATGCACTCGCAGCCAATTTCTTCTGCGCGCAAAATCGCATCGGAAAACGGACTGGCAGTCGAGATGTGGGCACCAAACAACATAAGTTTATAAAGTTAAAAGTTTATAAAGTCTATAAAGCACACTGAACTGGAATCCAGCTGATTCCTCGAACTTTCGACTTTATGGACTTTACAGACTTTCGACTCATCTCAATATTACTTTATTAGATTTATTGAAGTCAGTAAGGTTAATAAACTTAACTTTCAAATTTTTAGTATCAAGAATCGCTGCCATCATATTTAACCCAGCAGGTAGTTTTAATATCTTGATTTTGCCAATGTAGCCTATACCCCAGTAAGAATGCTGATGTCCAGAGATCTGAATTTTCGGCGCGTTTTCCAAATCTACCCCTTTTTGAATCTCCTGATGATCAAATTTTTTAAAATTAACAAACTTTTTTGGCGGGATATGAGAGAGAAATATCACGTTTTTCATTTCCTGCGGCTTAATCTCTGGCATGTAAATATTATGCCCCCAAAGGTCTGGCACGCCTCCCATGCCAACAAAATTTTCCCCGCCAAATTCAACTTTTTTGTTTTCAATCGAATATTTTGATCTACTCATATGCTCATAAACATCACCGATATCATTGTTTCCAGGCACCCAAAACATCGGCAGATCAGCGCCTTCGATAATATCGAGGAATTTTTCAAAATAATTAACTTCCTTGCCATTGTTTACGATATCACCAAGCATTAAAACCAAATCAAATTTCTCCTGCTTAAGGAGATTTTTTAGTGCAACAAGAAATCCTTCCTTGGCATGAATATCAGAAATACAAAGAGTTTTCATCGTTATTCCTTGATTAAATAAAGTTCGATTCTTTCATCGTCAAATTTGATATCTTCGGCTCTGGCCTGATTTTCGACTAAAACATTATTTAGGTTTTGATCGAAGGTTTCCTCGATTTTCTTTTTTACCTCAGAAGAAACGATAATATTTTCAAAACTATCAGGCGCAACCAAAAATTTAAACCTGTCATCGATAACTGCATGACTAATATTTATGCCTATCGGCCAGAAAACCAAGCTGTCTTTCATTCGACCAGTAAGTCGCAGCCTGTCATCGGCAAAATCAAAGCTAGCTGCACTGAGGGGAAATTCACTGCTATCTGCTCCGACAGCAACAACAAACTCTTCGCGATTAAAAGTCAGAATCTTGCGACCATCGCCATGAACGTCGTCAAATCTTTCAGCAAAAGATAATAAGTTTAGCGAATTTTCTTCTGATAATTTCCTATCAGTGTTCAAATTTCTCTTAGCTGACAAACCGATAGATATTACCAGTGAAAAGATTACTATTAGAACAATGACTATCCCGATCCAAAAAGAGGTAAAATTAAGATTTTTTTTATCAACCTCGGAATAAAAATTCTCTGAGGATTTTACTTCCTTCCGACTTATACCGTCAAGATTTCTTTTCTGAATTTTTTCCGTTACCATTTACACCTCTCTTTAACGCCCAGAAGAGCTCCTGGCTACCGAAAATATAAGTTAGAGAAATATATACCAATGCAGCAACAGTAGTTGCAACTCCCGCCTGGATCAATACTCCCCAAAAACGCTGCATATCAACAATACCATATAAATAGTGCGAGGTACTGCGAAGAACAAAAGCCATAACAATGGTAGCAACTAAAATTTTGGTCATCGAATAAATTATCTCCCTATTCAAAATCGAACTACAAATTTTCTGCAGTAAAACAAAAAGAATAATAGCATTTACAAAGCTACCAATGGAAAAAGACAACGCCAAACCTGCCACACCCATTGATTTAGCCAACGGATAGGCGATAGCAATACTCAAAATTATTGAAGCTACAGACACGATCGTTGGAGTTTTTGTATTTTCCCTAGCATAAAAAGCTTTGGCAAAAAGCGGGATCAGACCTTGAGCGATAAGAGAGATGGAAAACCAACCGAGAGTCGCTGCCGCCATTCTCGTATCTTCCCAGCCGAATTTTCCGCTACCTAAAATCAAACGAATGATCTGGGCCCTGAGAAGAATGAAAACTACAGTCGAAGGAGCCAAAAGATATATTATCACCCGCATTGAACGAGACAGATATGAAGAAAATGAACATTCATCATTTTCCGAAGCCCTACGAGCAAGCACTGGGAAAATCGCAGTTGAAAATGAAGTAGCAAAAACTACTGTAGGCATTGTTTGGATGTTATTCGCTAAATTAAAAACGGCGATCGAGCCAGCGGCCAAGGCCGAGCTAATCGCAGTATAAACAAATAACATAATGTTATTGGCTCCCATACCAACCGCTCGCGGAATCATCAAGCGGAAAACCCTTCTGACTCCCGGGAGATCGATATTAAACAGTGGCCGATAGCGAAAACCGAGTGAATAAGCGGTCGGAATTTGAATCAACATGTGCAAAACCGAACCAGCGACAACGCACCAAACAATTCCCCCCACTCCCCAAATCGGTGCGACATAAATTGCCCCAAAAATTATCGCTAGGTTGTAAACAATTGGGGCAAAGGAGTAGGCGATAAACCTTTTGTAAGAATTTAATATCCCACCAATAAAATAGGAAATCGAGAAAAAAATCGGCGTCAACATTAAAACTCTGGCGAGCTGCGTTGTTTCCGCCATTCTTGCAGTATCGAATTTCGGCACCAGGATCGGTGTAAGATAGGGCATCAGAAAGTAGAGCAGGACAGCCAAAAAAGCAAGAATTGCGGCCGAGATTGAGATAAGAGAATTGGCAATTTGAAAACCGGTTTTTTCATCGCCTTTAGAAACATGAGAGGTAAAAACCGGAATGAATGCGGCGCTAATCGCACCAAAAATTAAAATGTTAAATATTAAATCTGGGATGCGAAAAGCAGCGTAGTATATATCAAGATGATAAGTAGAGATATGTTTAGCCAAAAAGTGATCGCGAAGAAGACCAAGAACATTTGAGAGCAGCATTGTAAGAACCAAAATTCCCGCTGCACCGATAACTGAGTTTTCACGATGAATAAATTTTGTTAAACTTTTCCACATATTTTGTTTTTATTTTTTGCTACTTGGAATCTCAGCGGCTTCTTTTTTCTCTGTCTGCTTCTGAACTTTTTTTGGAAAATAGTTTAAAAATTCCTCTTCTGATATAGTTTCTTTTTTCAAAAGATCGATCGTTACCTGTTCCAATATTTTTTTATTTTCACTGATCGTCTCTTTAGCTTTTTTGTAAGCTTTTACAATAATCGCTGACACCTCCCGATCAATCTTGGCGGCAATTTCATCGGAATAATTTCTCTGTTCAGATATCTCTCGTCCAAGAAATATCAACTCCTCTTTTTCACCAAAAGTTTGTGGTCCCAGATCAGCACTCATTCCATATTCTGTCACCATTTTCCGTGCTAATTTTGTCGCTCTAGAAAGATCATTTTGCGCTCCGGTGGTAATTTCGCCAAAGGTTAATTCTTCGGCTACTCTACCGGACAACATGACGGCAATATCATCTTCAAATTTTCCCTTTGTTATCAGGTGGCGATCTTCTTTCGGTATATTCCAGGTATAGCCAAGAGCCATCCCGCGAGAGATAACAGAAATTTTGTGGACTGGATCTGAGTTGGGCAAGAGA
>JAQVAO010000032.1 GCA_028690755.1 Patescibacteria group bacterium
TGTCATCTAACTGTCGATATACTCTACTGGCAACCTCTACGGTTGTTAAATAATACGGGATTGTCCCAGAAGATTTAAAGGCATCGACAAATATTACTTGATATTTTTTCTCGTTCTTGTTCAAAAATTTTCTTCCATCATCAATAATGATATTTAATTTTTCTCTGTCTTTAAAATAAAAATGGTTTTTTGCGATGCTGACCATTTTCGGATCGATTTCCACAACATCAATTTCAACGTCGTTATTATCAAGAAGATGATTTGGGTATGAAAAAGTTCCGCCACCAATCATTAAAAAGTTATTAGCCCCGGGGTAAATAATTTTATAGATATCGTAAGTTTTTTGATACTTAAAAACTATTTCCTTGTTGTCTAAAAATATCGCTGACTCACCGGTATTGGTGGTTCTTGAAAGAATTCTCACGGTCCTGCCTTCAATAGTGGTATCAAATATTGAGTATCTGTCATACATCGTATCGATATCAATTTTATTACTTTGAGTTAAAAAATAAGTAAAAGCAAAAAATACAAAAATTGATATCATCACAAAAAAACTTACTATGCTCTTTAATGGTAAATATAGCACCATTAATACTGCTAATATCAAAGAAATTAAGATCAAAATATTGTTGGTGCCGATTGCAGAGATAAGGTAAAAACCAGCTAAAAAAGTGCCGCAGATACTGCCGATCGTAGATATAGCAGACATTCTGCCGATTACTTCACCCGAATCAGTAACAGTTTTGATTTTTAATCTGGTTGCATAAGGGTTTAGAACCGCCAAAAAGAAACTGGGCAATGAAAATAACAGTATCGAAGAAAATAGTGCTGACAGAACATTGTTATTTATAATAGCTAATCCTGATACCACCTCTTTTTGGCCAACCAAAACTAAAAATACTGAAAGGCTGGCGAGAAATAATATTAGCCAAATAATCTCAAATTTGAGCGTTCGATCAGCAAGTTTGCCGCCACAATAGTATCCAAGACTTAAGAATGCCAAAATTACACCGATAATAGAGCTCCAGACATAAAGAGAGCTACCAAAATAGGGCGACAGGACTCTCGAGCCAGCGAGTTCAAAAATCATTAAAACTGCACCAGTGATAAAAACCAAAACCTCTAGGTGATATCTAAACCTGGTAATCATTTATAATAAGCCCAACCATTTATACGAACATCAACATATTCGTTAATTATATCTCGATGTTCAATTATTATTTTTTTCAAATCTGTAAGCTGTTTTTCAACAGGACGCGTGGTGTCAAATTTAACAAGAAATCCTGCCCCAGTATAAACATACAAATCGAATGTAGTTTCTTGAACTTCGAATTTTACTAAATCTAAATTTGTATAATTATAAAATTCTGATTCTATACTCTGAAGAAATTTAATAAAATCGGGAGAAACAATTTGATCGCCTACATTGATTTGGATTTTTTTCTGATCAAATATTTTGACTAAATCAGCATATTCGTCGTTGTTAATTTTTTTGTCAACATACCCTTCATCATCAAGCAGATAATAATTTTCTCCATTAACCCAAACTGCTCTTGGCTCTTTTTCTAACACAACTACTTTTAATGCATTAGGTATACCTCGATATATTGCTACATCTTTAATAATTGGATTTATTTTTATAATCTGTGATTTTAGCTCACCAACATTTATACGAAAAATATTATCATTATCGCGGATAGAGTCCTTAATTTCAGCTTCTGTCACCAATTTGTTCCCTTCAACAATTATCTCTTTTAGCCGAAAAAATGATGAATAAAATATTAACCAAAAAAGAATCACAATCAAAATAAAAATTCCAATGTTGCCCCAAAATTTGGCTGGGAGATTTATCATCGGGTTATATGAATATTTGGCTTTTGGAGAAACAAAAACCCTTCCGCCGCCTACCGGTCGACTTGATTGTTTCCTAGCCCTGGAATAACTATATTTTCCCCTCGCTTGCATAATTTTTTTTTGTAATTTACAAACCTACCACTTGCCAACATATTCGATTTCTTCATCAAGTCCAACCCGATATTCAGCGCGAACCAAATCTTTAATCTGACTAGCTAACCTTCGGATATCTTCAGCCGTAGCCTTATTACGATTCAAAATGAAATTTGCATGTTTTTTCGATACGACGGCATCACCGACCCTAAATCTTTTGCCCCCTGCCTGATCGATCAAAAAACCAGCGCTTTGTTCTTTGCCAACCCCCAGATTTTTGAATATGCAACCAGCACTTTTCCCATCAAGCGGCTGAGAATCTCTTTTAATCTTAAAATTCTCCTGTATCTTTCTTAGTATCACCTCTTTCTTGCTTTGACATAGCTGCAAGCGGACGGAAAGAATAATCGGCTTATTCTCCATCGGGTGATTTTGGCTAAAGCTTTTAATTTTTGAACTTCTATTTGAAAATTCAAACCACTTGGCCGTATGTCTTACAATTTTTGTTTTCTTCTCTTCATTTCCAGGGAAAAGTACAGTTGCAGATCGAACGAAATCACCAATTGTGTGACCGAATGCACCAGCATTTCCATACACAGCTCCACCAATCGTACCAGGGATACCAAACAAAAATTCTAAACCTCCAAGGTCACGAGAAGCCGAATCCATTAATAATCTGGATATTTCGACTCCCGAACCCACAATCACCTCGGCTTTATCCTGTGAAAAAACAATGTCTTTTATTTCATTCTTAATCACAAAACCGGGGAATCCCAAATCAGAAACAACAATATTGTAACCCCCACCAAGGACAAAATATGGAATTCCCTCCTTGGCAAGATATGAAACAATACCAACCATATCTTCAACCCTTTGCGCCCGATAAAAATAATCGGCAACCCCCCCTACTCCAATACTGGTAAAATCACGCAAAAGGATGTTTTCTTCAATATTTTTTCCATATTTGTTTGTAAAGTCTTCACTAAAATTCATTTTTTTCCTAAATACATATTGGCAATATTGTAAACCGGCGGGATTCCGACGGTAACCAAAACATCTCCTGATTCCAGTATGCTATTTAAATATTCTACAATTTTTTTATCATCATTAATAAAAACTGCTTTTCCCGATTTTTCTTGATTAACCAAATCAACAATGTCTTTACCAGAAACGTTAGTTTTTTCATCTCTACCAGGAACGAAAAATATTTCTTTGATCACGATTTTATCAGATATAGATAATGCCTTGGGAAATTTTTTCAAAAAAGCTTTGGTTCGCTTGTATTGATGTGGCCAAAAAACAGTAACAACTTTTCTGTCTGGATATTTTTCTTTAACCCCGGATAACAGAGCGGCAATCTCAGTTGGATGGTGCCCGTAATCATCGATAACTAAGACACCATCCTTTTCGCCTATTAACTCGAAACGCCTATGTGCACCATGAAAATTTACTATTGCCTCCTCAACAACCTTTGGCCCAGCATTAACAATATCGGCGACAGCAAGTGTAGCTAATGCATTCCTGCGATTATGGTCACCGGGGATTGAAAGATCAAACGGCAGTTCGTTAAAATCATTTTTCTTACCTAAGCCATAAGTGATTGTTTTGATTTTCTTTTTCTTCAATTCCTTAACTACCTCCAGAGTGTTTTTATCATCGCCACAAGCAATTACTACTCCATTGTCAGTAACCTGAGAAGCAAATTTGAAAAATGCATCTTGCAAATCAGAAATACCACCAGGATAATGATCCAAGTGTTCTTCTTCGATATTAGTGATGACGGCAATCTGAGGATGAAAATATAGAAAATTTCTATCATATTCACAGGCTTCAACAACTGCCCATCGCCCACTGCCATATCTAAAAGTGCTTCCAAGATCACTGACCTCTTCACCAACAATAACCAAGGGGTCAAGACCAGCTTTGATCATGGAAAGTCCGATCATAGAAGTAGTAGTTGTCTTACCATGAGTACCAGACACGGCGATTACTTTACGATCACTTACTAAATCAGCGAGTATTTTACCTCTCTTTATTAATTCGATATTCCGTTTCTTTGCTTCTTCTATTTCTACCCAACCAGCAGAATTCTGAGTGATTGCTGACGTATATACAACGGCATCAATACCATCAACGATATTTTTTTTATCATGGCCACTCAATTTTAAATCGGAACCAGTTACTTTATGGCCCTGTTTCTGTAATATCTTGGCGATCGTTCTCATCGATACACCAGAAATTCCAACGAGATGATACCACATATTATTTATAAATAATTAATAAGCTCTTTCACAATAGTTTCTAAACCGTTGGTTTTTATCGATTCCTTGAAATTTTTTCCCAGTTCCTTAATTTTATTTTTGTCAGCAAATAAATTATCTATCATCGCCAATATCACCGAAGAATGTAATTTGTTATCAGCAATAATTTTTGCCGCCAATTTTTTGGAAAAAAATCTAGCATTAGCAGTCTGGTGGTCATTAGAAGCGTAGGGATATGGTATCAAAATTGTCGCTTTTTTTGAAGCAGCAAACTCAAAAACACCGGAGCCTGACCTTGAAACTATTAAATCAGAAATTTTAATCGCTGAAATAAATTCCTGATCGATAAAACTGCTAACATAATAGCGCTTTTGAATCTCTGATGATAAATTTGACCTTAATCTCTGCGCTTTAGAAATATCTGCTTTGCCGGTCTGATGAATTATTTGATATTTTGATAAAAGTTTTTCAAGTGTTTGAAAAATACACTGGTTAATAGACTTCGCCCCAAGGCTACCACCGAGAATTAGAATTATCGGCAAATTTTGGCTAAATAAAAAAGATTGATAATCTTCTTTCGTCGGCAAACCAAGTGAAACAAAATCTTTTCTCAAAATAGGTCCGCTATAAATCATGTTTTCAATATTTTCTTTGTAAATCTCTTTTGGGTAGGAGACAAAAAGCTTTTTTGAAAACTTGGCAATAATTTTGTTACTTTTGCCAACGATAGCGTCAGATTCGTGATTAATCACTGGATAATTTAGCAACTTGGCGGCAAAAGCCATAGGTACTGTTGCATAATTTCCTTTTAAAAAAATTACACTAGGGCGATATTTTAGTATTAAAAATAAAGATTGGATAAAACCAAATAATAATCTACAGTAGAACAAAAACCTTATCCAAATCGATCCGAATTGGAACTTACCAGCAATAATTTTAATATATTTTGAATTGGCCAGTTTTGAATAAAACTTTTTTTCTATCTCGGTACCAACCCCAATAACTACCAGATCTGTATTTGATTTTTTTTCCAGTTCCAGAGCTAAAGCATACACCGGTATCACATGACCACCGGTATCAGCCCCGAGCAAAAAAATTGTTTTCTTTTTCTCTTTACTCATTTATATTTTTTGAGATATTAAGAAGCACACCGACTGCGGCTAAAAAAGCAATTAAAGATGTCCCGCCATAGCTTATGAAGGGCAAAGGAACGCCTGTTAAAGGCAAAAGACCCATCATCGCAGCTAGATTAACAAATGCCTGCCAAATAATCCAGGTAGTGATTCCAACTGCTACCAAACGGGAGAAATCATCCGGTGCTCTTCTGGCTATCGAATACCCCCTGTAAGCAACTAGGGCATAAATAATTATCACCGCCGAAGAACGTAAAAAACCAAGCTCTTCAGCAATTATCGGAAAAATTGAGTCGGTATGTGATTCTGGTAAATATAAATATTTTTGTCGACTCTGGCCAAAACCCAATCCCCAAAGACCACCGGAGCCGATGGCAATTAAAGCGTTTCTGATGTGATAACTGATATTTAAAGTATCGTCACCCGGATTAAAAAAAGCGGTCAATCTTCTCATTCTATACGGCTCAATTTTTATCGCCAACCAAACCAACAAAGCTCCAAGTGAACCGCCGATAAATAAATTACTAATTCGAGCACCGGCAGAATAGTAGATCGCTGCGGCAATGACCAAAATCACACTCAGGGTTCCTAAATCTTTTTGCATCAACATCAGGAAGGAAATCCCACCAATAAAGACCAGGAAAGGCAAAAAGGATTTATCAATCTCCTTCCGATATTTTTCACTCGATAACCAGCCGGACAAATAAAAAATCATTGTCAATTTAGCAATTTCAGATGGCTGAAAACCTCGGCCAAAAAGGTTTACCCAGCGATTACCTGTACCACCATCGCCACCATGAAAAATAAATACCGAAGCTAAAAGAACAACCGTTATCGCTAACATTATTGAAGTATTTTTTTGCCAATAGCGATAATCTATTAATTGAAAAGTTATCCAGACGATTATTCCTATCGCCAACGATACTAGCTGGTTGACTAAAAAATATTTGTCCGACCCTTGATCCGTTACCTGAAGAGACAAATATTTTGAAACTGAATAAATCATAATTAAACCAAAAGCGATCAATGAAAATATGAGAATCATCAACAGATAATCGGCGGTTTTTTTCTTTCTGTATGAATAGTTCATAATTTGTTTACCGCTATTTTGAACTTTTCACCCCGATCTTTGTAATTATCAAACATGTCAAAGCTTGCACATGCGGGAGAAAATAGAACAACCTCCCTTGGTCTAGATATCTTTTTAGCTTGTTCGACAATATCTGAAATACTGTTTCCCTCTTGAATAATATTTACTTTCAAATCTTTATTTTCAAGGGCTGAAAAAATTCTTTTGCCTTCCAAACCAATTAAAATAATGTTTTTTACCGAAGATTTTTTAATCTCCTCTGCCAACTGTGAAAAATCAGCACCTTTGCTGGAGCCACCTAATATCAATGTTACCGGTTCAGTAAATGATCTTATTGCAGCAATAGTCGGAGTCGGATT
>JAQVAO010000033.1 GCA_028690755.1 Patescibacteria group bacterium
AAAGTTGTGATAACCAAGCAGGCCGATAGTGATTTCTTTTGCTCTGTCAGATCGGTAATTGGTAAGCACTATAGCGTCATTTTCTTTAATCTGACCGCCCATACTTTCTTCGCTGCTTATCACTGTCGGTGGTATTGAATGATCGGGAATTCCTGATCGATAGTAACTAGTTATCGCCGATACAGCTGAGGATGCAGCTTTTCCTTGTCTGGCAACAAGAGCTTGAATTGTAACCTGAATATTATCCCAATTTTCACTTCGGTCCATGATATAATTTCGTCCAACTATTGTGGCTATTTGCCCTAAATTATTTTCTTTAATAAATTTCTCTAAAGAATTGACAAAATTGATTCCGCTATAAGAATCGGTATCAATTCCATCCATAATCGCATGTACATAAACTTTCTCTAAGCGGTGATTCTTAGCCATAAGTAGGAGTGCTTTTAGGTGATCAATATGCCCATGAATACCTCCGTCAGAGACAAGCCCAATTATATGAAACGAGGAGTTATAATCATTAGCGTATTTAACCGCCTGGAGAAGTGCGGGGTTTTGATAAAAACTTTTATCTTGGATTTGTCTTGAAATTCTCTCCAGGTCCTGGAAAACAATCTTTCCTGCGCCAATGCTTGAATGACCGATAACTGAATTTCCTACCATTCTATATGACCCGGCAATCTTTTTAAAAGAGTTCAAAACCAAGTGTGGATATTTCCTCCACATCAAATTTAGAGTTTTGGGGTCACCCATTGTTACAGCATTACCTCCCCATGATGGTGTTAGTCCCCAGCCATCAAGTATCGCCAAAATAATTGGTTGGTGTTCGTTCATATATTTGAAATTAAATTTTTTCCAGTCATCTCTGCTGGCACAGCAATTTTCATTATCGATAAAATTGTTGGTGCGACATCACAAAGTGAGCCATCAATTAGCCGCTTTTTTGCAATTTCAAGATCCTTGGAAAGAATGATAAATGGTACAGGGTTTGATGTGTGTTCCGTCTGTGGCTGATTACTGGCAGCGTGAAGCATCTCTTCCGCATTGCCGTGATCACCGATGATAAAAATTACGTAATCATGACGAAGCAGTGACGTGGCGATGACTCCTAAATTTTCATCAACCGCTTCTACCGCATGAACTGTTGCGTAATAATTACCACTATGTCCAACCATGTCTGGATTAGCATAATTAAGAACAATAAAACTGAAATTTTTATTACAATTAGAAATTATGTATTTGCTTATCAGGTCAGCACTCATTCTTGGAGCGATATCATATGTCGGCACTTTGGGAGAAGGGATTAAATATTGATATTCTCCGGGCCATGGTTTTTCTCTGCCGCCATTCAAAAAGTAGGTAACATGGGCATATTTTTCTGTTTCAGCGACATGAAGCTGTTTTAGTCTATTATTGTATATAACTTCTGAAATAGTGTTCTTTATCTCTCCCGGCTTGAAAACTTGAATACCATAAACCTTAGGATCTCTGGAAACAAATGTCACAAAATATAAATTTTTAATTATTTTTCTATCTGGAAGTTCTTTAATATTTTCACCGGTAAAAGCTTGGGATATCTGCCTAGCTCTATCGGGTCGAAAGTTAAAAAATATTAGTGCATCGTTATCGTTAATGGTAGTTTTTCCATCTCCATCATTTGCTATAAATCTCGGCTCAATATATTCGTCTGATATATTTCTCAAATAAAATCTCGATATACACTCTCTGGGGGAAGGCGATACTTCTGCTTCTCCTTTAGTCAAGGCATTGTAAGCGCGAGATGTCTTACCCCAATTTCTGTTTCTATCCATCGAAAACGATCGTCCGCAGATGAAGGAAATTTTTCCGACACCGATTTGGCTGATTTTTTGATTAATGGTTTCGAATGTTGCTAGCGCTGAGTTTGGGTCACTATCGCGTCCATCAGTAAACAAATCAAGGTATACGTTTTTAACGCCGTTTTCTTTGGCCATATTTAATAGTGCATAGAGATGTACAAGATCTGAGTGCACATGGCCATTGCCGGCAAGACCCATGATATGAAGATTGGAATTGTTTTTTTTGACGTGGTTAAAGGCGCTTATGATAATTTCGTTTTTAAAAAAATTACCATTTTCAATCTCTTCGTTAATATGTGGTAAATCTTGAGGAATAACTCTACCAGCACCAATATTTAAATGACCGGTTTCTGAATTACCACCGGTTCCAGCTGGAAGTCCAATAAATTCTCCTGATGCTTGTAACTTGCTGTGTGGGTATTTGCGCCACCAAAGATCCATATTGGGCGTCCTGGCCTGCATAATGGCGTTTCCGCCCCACGGTGGCCCGATACCCCAACCATCAAGTATTACAAGTGCTGCCTTAAAAGCACCCCTCACTAAACCTCCTAATTTTTTGACATCTCGTTTTTAACTAAGGTGACCATCTCGCAGGAGATGGGATCAACTTTGTTAGCAACTGCTAAATATAAAGCAGAAAAACCAATGAAATTAATTGCTAATATCGTTTCGGATAAAGGGTCGATAGCTTCAGGAAAACTGATTCGAAGGTGGTCAATTCTTTTCCTGTCTAAAATTGCTGAAGTTATATTTTCTCGTTTTTTAATCTCTGCCGAAGAAAATTTTGATTCAAGTGAAAGAAAATAAATATCAGATGTTTTATCTTTCGGGTGTTCAAGGCCAGCGATTAAGTTATGATTGATATCGGGAATTACTGCGAAGTTAGCAAAATTTTTTGCGTCTTCATTTATCGCTTGAGAAAATCTCTCGGCGAGTGATGCGATATTCGCTGAGCCAACGATCTGAATTAATTTGCCGTGCATCCGCAAGGCTAAATCTTTAGCTGGATTAGTGGCGCTGTGACAATCTGGTTTTAATTTTTCGGTTTGTTTGCCAAGGAGTATCAACAAATCTTCAAAATTTTGATTGCTAAAATCAACAACACCAAGTTTGGATAAAACGATGTATGGAATCATCAATAAATAACCGATTGCTAGCTTTGGTTCGGTATCAAGTTGGTAGCCTATAAATGGAGCAGAAAATTTACGACAAAGAGAGGCAATCCGGCCGCCGGTGCTGATCGCCATAAGTTTTGCTCCTTTTTGATAGCCGTCAACAAAACTTGACAATACTTCTTCTGTATCGCCGGAGTGGGTAAGTGCAATAACAAATGTATTTTTGTCAACAAAAGCTGGGAGTTTATAATCGGAAACGACTTCTAGTGGTATCTTACTTTCTGAGGCTAAATTTTTTATAATTTTCCCAGCAATTCCTGATGCACCCATCCCAACAAAAATTATTCGATTGCAATTAATAAAATATGACGGGAGAGCAAAATTTTCCGCAATCTTTTTGGCTTCTCTAAGGTAATCAGTAAAAGATAAAAGGTCTCCAACCATTTTTCCAAGTCCCCTGGATTTGTAATCGATTTTGTCAATATTAATATTCATCTTCTCATCTATGATATAACAAAACTTTCGATTATAAAAGAAAAAGCTCCGCTAGAAGCGGAGTTCGGAATCAGTCGGTCAGAGCCTTGAAGACTCCCCATGGATTGATGCGGAAAATTCGCCATTGTCCGGCCATCTTGACCTGAACAAGGGCGAATTCTTCTGAGCGCTGGTCAAAAACGGTCGAGTGAGGAATGACATCTTGGCCTGCGGGGAAGACATTGGAAGTGGTGATCTCCTCAGCAGTATATCCATCACTTTCGACGTCCGGTTTGAGTCGCAATCTGGCGAATTGCAGGCGGTAGCTGGTACCGACCAGCTGTCCAAAGGCGATGCGTTCGCAACCATTATCGCTTTCGAATTTGGTGTCGAAAACGATCAACCCACGACAATCGCCAGCTGGGATTCCGGCGATCTGCCGCTTGGTTTGTTGGCTTGCGCTTAAGACCCAACTCGTCGGGCGGAAATGTCCCGTGTGCAGGTCTAGCGAGTCACCGAGAAGCCGCCAAAGCTCCCTCTGGCCAAAGAAGATCGATTGCCAGCCGCTCCCGGTGCCTCCCAGGTACTCGCTTCGCGGCTTTACCTGACCACTTTCGAGGTCAAGAGCCTCCCACTCCAATCCACGAAGGATCGGCAGATGGTTCTTGCCTTCTCTCCAGTTGCCAAGATCAAAGCTGTAGGTCTGAGTGTAGATTTGACGAAGTTCGCCACCCGTGTAATGGCTTAATGTGTATTCCCTGCCAACATGAGTTACGACGTAGATTGTATTGCCTTCACCGGCAAACAACGCGTCAACTACACTTCCGGGTTCGAAAGTGAGATGTGTTATGACTTCACCGCCATCGACCCCGGTTGAGGCAAGCTTCAGGCCAGCGTCATCACTTCTCACAAAGAACACCCGCGTGTTGTCGCTGGTACCGGTGGGCAGAGTGTCATCGTGACCAGCGCTTCGCATTGTAAAGTTGGTCAACCAACCACGCGGGCTCCGCCAGTTACCGTACGACACTACTCCTCGGTAGCTAGCTGCCTCTGGCCGAGGAAGGGGCTGACGACCATAGCCGCTTGCTGGGAATTGTCCGGGGCGATTCGGATCGAAATAGATCGCCAGATGCAGGTGCGAATGCGAGTAGGCGCCGATCTTGCCGATGGTATCGCCTTCGGTGACGGAAAGCCCAACGCGATAACCTCGCACCTCCTGATCTGTCAGCAAACGATGTGCCTCCTCATTCCAACCACGCTTCAGGTGGCCGTAGATCGCGATAAACCTCTCACCGCTTTGGGCTTGGTGCTCGATCAGCAGGCCGTAATTTTCGTTACGCCCCTGATCATCCCAGCCACCCGGGGACGAAGCCACAACCCTACCATCGGCGATCGCTTTGACCGGTGTTCCCTCGGGACAGAGAATATCCCAGCCACAGTGCCAGACATTGGATCCTGGTGAATATCCAGCACCCGATGCCCCGAAGTTGTCCGTCGAGACATGCATGAACCAGTTGGGAACAGGATCAGCAGCGAATACCACTGCTGATATGGTCAATAGTACGAAAAGACACGCTACTCGGTTCATCAGGTTTCACTTCCTCAAGTTTTGAAGGTGCATTTTCCAACATAATTATACCACTAAAATACTTATTTGAAAAGGTATATTTCTTGAATTTGTATCAACTATTTGCTAAGATTGCCATAGTTTGGGCGAGTGGCGGAATTGGTAGACGCGCAGGTCTCAAAAACCTGTGATCGCAAGATCATGTGGGTTCGATTCCCACCTTGCCCACCAATAGAATAGGAGTCGAAAGCCGGAAGCGCGGCTGGCGCTGAGACGGGGTCGACGGATTTGCCAGCAGGCAAATACCGGTGACCGATTCCCACCTTGCCCACCAAATAGTTAATAGCAGGCAGACAAACGGTAAATAAACCGTTTTTTTATTAAAATAGCGCCTCGTTTAAAAGGCGCGGGATGGTGATGATCGAGCTCAGGGCTTCTTCCAGAGCTCGACTGTTTGCTCCTCCTCACGAAGAAGCGGGTACTGCTTGTAGGCGTTGTTGATCGCCCGGGCGATGCGACAGAGCGCAGCTTCCGGGTCGGCGACCTTGGTGTTGCCGCAGTAGTTGAGGTAGACATCCACCTGATTCTCCTCGAGAAGGTCGAAGACCACCCGTCGGACGGTGGTCGTCTCGAGAGAGGACTGCCTTAGTGCGTGGAGTATGCGCTTCGCGAGCGGAAGCTGATCCTCATACACTTGGTGGTAGCCATTGTGATTGGCACCGGCGGGGATGAAGGTAAAGCCGATGCCACCATCCTCTGGGTGAGCATCGCGACTGGGCGAGTTGAGCGTCAACACCAGGTGAAGTATCGGGCGGCCGCGATCATCATGGCTAACGCCATCGAGACCATTGTCGCCGATGTGGATGCTGCCCAACCCTTCGATCTGAATAATCATGTCATTCATCCTCTCGCACATCTTCGCTTACACGAGTAATACTTTAACATAAATTAGTGTGCAAGTCAATACATGAAAAATTGAACAATTGGGTAAGAATACCTATAATAAAATTAATGACTCTAGATATTGAAGAACTGAACAAGTTTCTCTACGACGCCAACGCCAATGGCTATGCTTCGGGTGAAAATGAATTTTCACCACCCCAGCGTCCCGGTTTTGACGAGATTGAGTACCGAAAAGGGGATTGGCTTTTCCATGACTCATATGCCGGTCATTATTTTGCACCAGGGCAGGAGGTTGCTTATTACAAAGATAAACCGGTTTGGGCGATGGCTTACTCCGGTGGAATGAAAGAGAGATATCAAAAAGATGAGCTTTTTACCAAAAACACGATAGTTTTCCTCAAGAAAGCTCTCCTTGAGATGGATCCCAATCTTCCTTTTCGTGGACCAAAAAAGTTCCAGTACGCTGACTGGAAATATAATTCAAAAGTGAAAGGCGATACCAAAGATTTTATTGGAAACGAAAAGATCTACTACCAGGATCAACTTGTATTTGAACAAAATTTTATTGGTGGAATAATAATTTAAAATATTTATATGCAAAATCGCGATCCACAACTTGAAACTTCGGGCAAAATTATCGGTTTTTATGAGCGAGAATTTTATGTTTTATCCAATTTCTCCAGTTTCGCTGTCGATTGGCGAGGAAGGCGATGGTCAACTTCTGAGCACGCATATCAAGCAGCACATTTTATTGATACAGATAAAAAACTTTTTGAAGAAATATTCAAGGC
>JAQVAO010000034.1 GCA_028690755.1 Patescibacteria group bacterium
CAGCAACAAAAATTATATTTCCGCCATCACCGCCATCACCACCGTCAGGCCCGCCTTTTGGGCGATATTTTTGGCGCAAAAAAGAGACAGCGCCATCACCGCCATCACCGGCCTTAATTTTAATTGTCACTTCGTCAGTCATCATATTTCTTTATTAAACAAAAAAATCGACTAGATGTCAATTTTTTTGTTTAAGACTGAGCCCGCTTTTAGTAGACAAAACCTTTAATAACCCCGGCATTTACAGAAAGAGTTCTACGGTTAACAACACCCCAACCATTATAGTTCATCTCAGAAATTGTAAATGTGTTCCCAGAAACTGATTCAACATATCCAACATGACCCCACCAGCTTTCACTTGATACCATAATTGCCCCAGGGACAGGAGTATTCCCAGTTGAATAACCCGCACGCTTTGCCGAGCTTAACCAGTGGCCAGCGTTGCCCCAACTAGTTGGTACTGATCTTCTGGTTGCAACGTAATAGGTGCAATAGCCATAAGGATAACCATTGTATTTGCTTCCAGCTTTTGCACTAACTGTAATTTTGCCGCCAGCGCTTGAAGTTGACGCCGTGGCTCTTGTGTTTGCAGCTAACTTCTTCTCCTGTAGCGCAATTTGATAAGCTGAGGGCTCATATCCCTCTGGTGGAATTTTTAAAACATCGCCAGGACGAATATAGTCAGCATCGGTCATACTGTTAACATATTTGATTGAAGCGACACGAACATTAAATTTCATCCCTAAACCAGAAAGTGTGTCCCCTCCCTGAACAGTGTATTTTATGGTGTTATCTCTTGGACCTGCAGCTGCAGGCGGTTGTTCATCAGATCTCTCTGAAACCTGAGTAGATACCGTGCGCACATTTAAGGCAAAGCCGTCGTTACCAGAATCAGTCGGTAATGAAACAAGTTTCTCAACTGAACCAGAATCGTTGGAAATCAATCTTGTATATTTATCAATGCTGGAGCTAATTTCTACTTGACTACTGGGATCAGCCGGAATTAATCTATACAAATCGCCGGCTCCGCGAGCGACAATAACATTGCAAAGTGCCACCACCACACCAAGAAAAACGATGATTAAATGTGGCGCAAGATTCTTTTCAACTATAAAATTCTTGGCGTATTTTGTTCGGTTTATCACCTCTGGGGTGATCTTGACCAAGGCTTCTCTATCGAAGCTCTTTGGCCAGAGTGCCAAGAATTGTTTTTTACTATTATTGAAATGGTTTTTGATTTTTAGCCGTTTGACTATTTTTTTATTGATTCTATCTAGCCAAACTAATCCCTCACTGTTTTTGGTTTTCTTGCTCACGCTTTTAAGCGGAGGTTCTTCATCTGAAAACAACGCAATAATGGTCCTCCTTGACCTTTTGGCCGACATTGTTAAAAGCTTATTTTTAAATGTCGGTTTTTAGCGAACACATTGTATACTATCAAGGGCAAAAAAACTTGTCAAGCCCCCAGAAGCTAAACGAGTCTAAAATTTAATCCAGTATCACAGTAATAGATTGTGGTGAAAATGTTTGAATCGAAATGCCAGCAGGAATCGAAAAATTGCCAACTAAGACGGCAAAAGTATTTTCGCCTGCCTTTGCTGTTGATAGATCAAGAGTAATTTTGATATTTTCTGCGCCAGTCGCTTCTATTGCGCTTGCTTGTCCAGATACAACAACATCGACTGACTGGGAGCTTACTGATCCGATTTTTAAACCCGGTGGTGTGTTTGTAAAATCTATCGGAATCGTTAACGGCTTGGTCGTTGCAATCTGTGATATAACAATCGTAGCCGAGACGGTGTTGGTATTATCAGATCTGACACCGTTTGGCATATTTAGGGTTACGGTTGTGCTGATCGTTTGACTGGCCCCAGAAATATCAATGTCTTCGGTAGGAATCGATGAAATTGTTCGAATTATATTTGGAACACCAGAGATTGAAATCACCGCTGGATCGGTAGCAACCGAAGAAACGAAAAATCCTTTGGCTGGAGACCCGCTAGTGACTACTCTGATACCAACGTTTTTAATATTGCCAGCGCGAACAATTTTGATATTGGCGACGACACTTTGTGGGCTAAAAGAGACATTTTTTATCGGCTGGTTTTTGTTGTCGAGGGCGACAAGCTTCGCCGCTTTGCTAAAATCCTGTGATTCGCCAGACAAAACAATCTCAGCAGTTGCCTGGCTAATACCAGAAACAACACTCTCGGGACCAGAAATTTTCACACTTGCCGGATCGAAAATAACATCTCCAGCAATCATATTCTCAGCTGCATCGCCCTCGATGCGAGGGACGACTGGAATCTCTTTTTCAATCGCTGGCTCAATTGTAACAACCAAAACATTCGGATCTTTGGAAATAATCGATAAATCAGCAACTTGGGTCGTGACATTTAAGGGTACTTCATAGGTACCAGCAGAAAATCCATTTAGATCGATGAAAGCGGTAAAGCTACTTGCTGATAATTTCTGCCAAACTGCGGCATCGGCCGCTATTTCAATTTTTACCTCTTTTTGGTCAAAAATTGCGGTATAACCCGGAGTCAAATTGACCACACTTATAGGTATCGCACTTGGGAATTTTGCAACATTTGTCTCGATTGAGGCCGCATACACCCACATTCCGGCGGCAACTATTATTGCTACGACCTTAATCTTCCAATTATGAGTTATGTAATTCAAAATTTTCATCCCTGCTCCGATTTATTTTTTCTTCTAAACCAGGAAAAGAAAGTTGAATTAGGCTCTTTAATATTTGATCTTAGGAGTCTCTGCAAACGCTGTTTTAAGCGGTCAATCGTTATTCTCCTTTCGATCTCTCCACCAAGAGCGATAGAGATTGATCCTGTCTCTTCAGACACTACAACAGCTACTGCGTCTGATACCTGGCCAATACCAATAGCAGCCCGGTGTCTGGTTCCTAGATTTCGACTATTTTCGACTTCCGCAACCGGCAAAATGGACGAAGCGGAAACGATTCGGTCACCAACTATAATTACTGCGCCATCATGCAAAGGAGATTTAGGATAAAATATTGAATTCAAAATAGATGACGACACCTTGGCGTCAACCGGAACACCATTATCGATATACTCCTTGAGACCACTGCGCCTCTGAATCACAATCAAGGCACCAGTTTTAGATGAAGACAGCTCTCTTGCGGTTTCGCACAACTGATCAATCAATACAGTTAAACTATCTTTTGTCAGAGGCAGTTCAGAAAAAAATCTCGGGCGGCCAAGTTTCTCCAATGCCTGTCTAAGTTCCGGCTGAAAAACTATCGGAATTGCCACAACCAAAGCGGTAGTTAAATACTTTAAGATAAAATTAAGCAATATCAGATTGAATATTTTTGCAATAAACATCATAACTATCAAAAGCAGGAAACCATAAAGTATGCGAATTGCCCGAGTTTCACGTAAAAAAAGATAAACCCAATAAAAAATTATTGCCACAACAATAATGTCAAACACAACCGAGAGTCCAAAATTTAATCTAAGCCCAGACAAATAATAGTTAGTCCGGTCAAAAGCCCCTAATACTTTATCTGTTGCAGTAATCAACTTTCCCCTACTAATTATAATTAGAATAAACTAAATAACAGAAAGCTCTAACACCATTATAGAATATATATTCAATCTTGGAAAATCTACAAAGTCTGTTTAATCTCTTCAATTTTTATTGCAACAACTTTATTCCCGACGCTATACTTCGCACCCGGTGGCAGCCCAATTCCAGCTTCAAACCCGGCGTCAACACTAGTTACTTTTTCTTTTTCTCGACGCAAACTTTCAATTTTCCCGCGCCAGAGCTCGTTATTATTCTCATCAATAATTTTAATTGTGTTCCCATCGGTTAGCGTTCCCTCAGTAATTTTAGCCCCGATTACAACAGTCTTTTTGTCGTTGCGGAATTCTGCCAAAATTTCACCCCTAGCAGTTTCGGTTTCTTTGATTATTGGTGGCAAAATCTCTTCAAGTAATTTTTTGACATCATCAACAAGTTCATAAATGACATCATAGGAGACAGCAGAAATTTTTTCTTTTTCAATGATTTTTTTTGCCGGCAACAGTATCGCTACTCGAAAGCCCATAATAATTGCCCCGGTTGCCAGGGCCATGGAAGCATCGGACTCAGAAATTGCACCTACTCCTTCGGATATATATTTAATTTTTATATCCGGATGTTTAATTTCCGACAACGACTTCTTTATCGCTTCAAGGGAACCGTTTACATCAGCCTTTATGATGATATTTAATATTTTTGCTCCCTGGTTATCGCTGTGAATCGTCTTGGCAGCGGCAAATTTTCTGATAGAACTTCGCTCTAAATATTTTTTTGCACTTTCCTTGGCCTCTTTTTCACTTTCGAATGCAACCAATCTCTCACCAAATTTTGGCAAAGATTTAAACCCCGCCACTCGAACAGGCATACTCGGCCCAGCAGATTGAATCGCCCTTTGTTGAAAATCTTCCAAAATTCGAACCTTGCCATAAACCGGTCCGACAGTGATCGGATCACCAATATGTAATGTTCCGTTTTCAACTAAAATAACCGCCAACGCTCCTGCCCCTTTGTGCATATGAGATTCGATGATAATGCCAGTTGCCGGAACGTCTGGGTCAGCAACCAATTCCAAGAGGTCGGATTGTAAAATTATCATCTCCAAAAGCTGATCGATCCCTTGACCATTCTTGGCCGATATTTCAACGATAGTACTCTTACCACCCCAATCTTCACCGATTATTTCATATTCCGAAAGCTGTTGTCTGACCTTCATAACATCAGCATCAGGCATTTCAACTTTATTGATCGCAACGATTATTGGAATATTTTGTGACTTTGACTGCTTTATTACCTCGATAGTTTGTGGCATCACACCATCATTGGCAGCAACGATCAAAACCACAATATCAGCGATTGAGGCTCCGTGCGAACGCATGGCGGAAAAAGCAGAGTGCCCCGGGGTATCAACAAAAGTGATTGGTCGGGTTTTTTTCTTATTTTCAGGATCAGGAATTTCAATATTATAGGCTGAAATATGCTGAGTAATTCCACCGGATTCACCCTCGGCAACATGAGCTTCACGAATTTTATCTAGAAGAGTTGTTTTGCCATGATCTACATGACCCATAATAGTAACTACCGGCGGACGAGTGCAAAGATTTTTTGAATTTAATTTTTCAGTTTTATTAGTCCCATTGCTTTGGGAATCAGTTTCTTCACCTTTTGTAACCTCAATCCCCAAATCTTCACCGATAATAACCGCGGTATCAAAATCGATATTTTCGTTTAGATTAGCGAGAACACCATTTTTGATCAGCTCGGAGATAACTTCAGTTACCGGCAACTGAGCAATCTCGGCAAAATCCTTGACGCGAATTACTTCTGGAATCGAGACCTTTTTTTTCGTCTTTATCTCTGGTTTTGTAATGTCATTTTGCTCAGATTCAATAACAGGACCCTTTTTATCAAGAGCTTTTTGTTCTTTTTTTGAAAGTTTTCGTTTTTTAAATGCCATATTTGCAATTTCCTTATGCAACCTAGAATTTTAGCACAAATGCGCTTGAAAGGCAATTTTTCAATTTAAAAACCCGCCGTATTGGCGGGAAGGGTGTTCAGGGGTGCATGACGTGAATAGTTACAGTGCCAAGAAGCTTTCGCTCCCTCTCAACAACCACGTATCCCGAAAAACATACATCTGTCCCAGGCTTAGCCTGGGGGCTTAACCGGACAACATCATCAAAATCGAACTCGTTACCCGAGTTATATTGATCGCCCGAGTAGTAAGGAGATCCCGTCGGATTGATGGTCTGAGAGATTATATAGCCTGACCCCGTCAGACCACGCCAGAAACTCCGAACCGTCTGGGTATACTCGGTATACCATTTCTTGTTGATAAAGCCGTCGGCTTCATCGGGAGGAATGTCCAGTATCAGGTTATCAGACGGGGAGATCACTAGCCCCAGCGTCCCAGCAGGAAGCGGTTTGTCTCCGTGGTACTCAATAACAAACCGCAAACTTGGGAGGTATTGCCCGGGCTTTAGTGATACCGTTGTGGAAGTACTCCCCCAATCACCTTCAAACCCCCCTACAACAAGTTGCAGAATGCGAGAAGCATTAGCTGACCGTTCGGCCGCTTCGCGGGCGATACGTGCCTGGCGTTCGGCCTCACGCTTCTCAGCGTCGATCTTCTCCTGGCAGGAATCGCAGATGACATTCTGGCCCTGTATCTTGTAGTTCCCCGCCCGCCAACGAGGAACTCGCTTAATCTCGGTGTCACGCGAGATCTCCCGGTCTCCCTGATGATGCTCGCTCTGGCACATCTGAGCAGTGCCGGTCTCGACTTCGACTGGCATGTACTGCCAGATGATGACATCAACAAGGACAACGACGATGACGATTGCGACAAACTTCAGTCCATTCACTTCACACGCCTCCTTGGGCGAAGAATTCGCACGACGAACAACTTTTTTATACCAGAACGTTTTACCTATGTCAATGCCAGCGTTATGTTTCAATAGCTTGGAAACACCCTGATGATAAAATCAGAAGTATGTACACATCTAACCCATTTGCTCCACGTGCA
>JAQVAO010000035.1 GCA_028690755.1 Patescibacteria group bacterium
AGTTTGTTCCTGGTGTCTCAATTAAGAGGGGTCCTGGCTATATTTATTTAGTTTTCTTAAACGATGTTGATGCCCGTGGCTATGAATATTTTCATGGCAAGCTTCAGATAGAAGGTGCAAAGATAATCAAAGCAATAAATGGTGCTCACAGATTTTCGAGTTTGTCGCCATTTTATATTGCTGGGCCATTTGAATCTCAAGGTGATAATATCGCTGATTCTACTGGTACTAATTCTCTGCAAGACGAGTTTACTGTGTACAGTGATGATCGCGACAACTATGTTGAAATTACTACCACAACCGGAAGCGGCTCTGACTCCGTATATATTTACTATGATTATGCTGATGAAGTTATCGGCGGTTGCCAGTGTCAGGATGGGATAGACAACGATGGTGACGGTTTTGTTGATTACCCAAATGACCCCGGATGTACTTCGCCTGAGGATAATGATGAAGTAAACACAATAGCCGCTCTTATTAGCCAGCCGGCTAAGATTTTGCCATCGCTTGTATCTTCAGGCCCTGGATTTTGGATTTTAATCGTTACTGTGCTTGTTATCTCGGGGATAGTGATATTTATAATCATTAAATCTGATAAAAATAAACCGATTAACTAAAAAAATATTCAAGATTGTTGTGGCTCTGGCGATAGTTTTTGTCGCAGTGTATTTAGCGCTCAATGCTACTGCCACCTATAATTCAGCTAAGTTTTCTTTGGATCCGGAGTCATTTAAAGATGACAAATTACTCGAGGCAGTAAACGCTTTAGCGGACCAACATAATTTTAGTTCGAAACAAGGTCAAGCTATCGAGAACAATTTACCGGATAACTGGCTATCGTATCCAAGGTTTGGGATAAAAGCGCCAATATTTTGGGATGTGCCAACAGAAATTGCGACGGAAAAATTAGCCGATGGTCTTGTCCATATTGCAAATACCTCTAAACCAGGCGATGGAGGTGAGAGTTTGATTTCCGGCCATAGTTCATATTATTGGTGGCAAGAGGGTGGTTATAAAGAAGTTTTTGTTAATTTACCAAAAGCAGAGATCGGCGACAAAATTATAATCCGACGAGGCAGTACTTATATTTATTCAGTTATCAACAAATATCATGTTGGTGGTGGGGAAGGACTTACTTTTGAAACTGCTGGCGAAGAGAAATTAAGCCTTATGACTTGCGTTCCACTCGGGACCAATCTTCGTCGCTTGATAGTTGAGGCCAAATTAGAAAGTAGTTTTTAGCCCAGTCGGTTTTCATTTCGATGGAATTTATTATGCTGTGTATACCAAAATAAATTGGTAAAAATATGTTTGATTTTAGGATAAATAATGGCTAAGAATAAAACAAAATTTAATCTAAGGAATTTTTTATTGGGAGGATTTGTTCTTTCGCTGTTTCTTTGTTTTTTCCCTAATTTTGTAAAATCAGCCGACCCAGAACCGGTATTAGTTAAAGAAATTAATAATGATTATTATCCATATTTGGAATACTTGAAAATTATGGGGAATTCTTTATATTTCTTCTATATCGCAAATACTGAAAATTGGAATCCAATTTATGAGCTTTGGAAATCTGATGGTACCACAGGGAGCACAACGTTAGTTAAAGATATAAATGAGAGAAGAGATCACACTGACAACGTTGATTATCTTGTAGCCATTGGCGGCACTCTTTTTTTTGGTGCCAATGATGGCACAAATGGTAAGGAGCTTTGGAAATCTGATGGCACTCCAGCTGGAACTGTTATGATTAAGGATATCAACCCCGGTGTGAATGGTAGCAGCCCGGAGCAGTCAGTGGATTTTAATGGAGTTCTATATTTTTCGGCCAATGATGGTGTTAATGGAGAGGAGCTTTGGAAATCTGATGGTACTGCTGATGGGACAGCAATGATTAAAGACATCAATCCCGGTGCTGCTTATAGTAGTCCGACAAACCTCTATATTATAGGTAGCACGCTATATTTTGAAGCAGATAATGGTGTGAATGGAAGAGAGCTGTGGAAATCTGATGGTACTGAGGGGGGAACAAAAATAATTAAAGATATTAATCCTGCTGGCAATGCTCAGACATCAACTTTTGTTGAGTATAATTCAACATTGTTTTTTGGTGCCAACGATGGTATCCATGGCAAAGAGCTGTGGAAATCTGATGGTACTGCCGATGGTACGGTTATAGTAAGGGACATAAATTCAGGTGGTGGGAATGGCAATCCTGCTCATCCTGTAGTTTATAATAACGAGCTTTATTTTTCAGCAGCTGATGAAGTGGATAATAATGAACTTTGGAAAACAGATGGTACGGAGGCAAAAACTGTAAAAGTCAAAGAAATTAATCCGTCTGGGACCAGCAATCCGACTGGTCCGATGGCTGAATTTAGCGGCGAACTGTATTTCTCGGCTTGTGATCAAGGAACGATTTATTGTTATGATAATGAACTTTGGAAAACAGATGGTACTGAAGCGGGGACAGTCCAGGTGGCAGAAATAAGATCTGACTGTGAGACATATCCTTGCAGTAATTTTGGTAGCATCCCTGCATATTTAACAGTTTCAGGAGATTCTTTATATTTTTCGGCTAATGATGGTACTCATGGCAAGGAGCTGTGGAAAACCGATGGCACCGAGGTGGGAACTGAAATAGTAAAAGATGTAAATTTATGTGGAGATTTTCAGCCGAATAATCTCACTGATTTCAATAACAGTTTGTATTTTTTTGCCATAGATAATTGTGAAGATGATAGAACTCAGCTTTGGACATTGACAACGGGGACTGATGATGATGTTGATGATAGTAGTGAAAACGATTTAGATGATGCGGGAGAAGGTGATTTAAACGTTGAAGAAGAAGACAATAATCCTGTATCTGACTATACTTCAGTGGAAGTTGTTTTAACGTCTATCCCTTCTGGACCCAAAATTGAAATTTTAATGTTTTTTTCTTTATCCTTGTTATTTTTTTTGATATTAAATAATATTAGATTTTTTAAAAACAGAAATCCAAAAGTGTAGGGTGCAAAAACAGTTTTTAAATAATCATTTACCTTAATGTAATAACTGGTTTCCAGATTGACTGATTATCTAATTTGTAGTACAATTTATCGAGTTGGGCCTGTAGCTTAGCTGGTAGAGCGCCACATTTGCACTGTGGAGGTCGCTGGTTCGAATCCAGTCAGGTCCACCACCAAATAAAAATCCGCGGAAGCGGTTTTTTTGTTATACTAGTCTATAGATAGTTTTTTGGAGGTTATATGGAATTAAAAAATAAAAATGTAATTGTAACCGGTGCCGGAAGTGGGATTGGGAGAGAGTTGGTTTTGGCTTTGCTAAAAAAAGACGCCAAAGTTATTGCTGCTGATTTGCGCAGGGAATCATTAGATATATTGAAAAAAGAAGTTGGGGAAAATAAAAACTTAATAACCCAATCATTAGATATTTCTGATAAAGCTGCTGTCGAGAAATTAGCTGAAGAGAGAAATGAAATTGATGTTCTTATTAATAATGCCGGTATTATCCAGCCTTTTAAAAAAGTAAATGATTTAGAATATGTTGAGATTGAAAAAGTAATGAGTGTAAACTTTTTTGGTACACTTTTTATGACAAAGGCGTTTTTGCCCAATTTATTAAAGCGACCAGAGGCTTATATCGCCAATGTTTCTTCGATGGGCGGATTTTTGCCGGTACCGGGTCAAAGTATTTATGGTGCTTCCAAAGCGGCGGTCAAGCTATTTACCGAAGGACTCTACGCTGAATTACTTGATACCAATGTTGGTGTATCGGTCGTTTTCCCCGGTGCGACGGCAACAAATATCACCAAGAATTCAGAAGTCCAAGCGCCAAAAGTTAGCGACGAACAAATGAAAAAATTTAAGGCTTTGCCGGCCGACGAAGCTGCCCGTTTGATTATTGAAGGTATCGAAAACAACAAACCACAGATATTCTTAGGATCCGATTGTAAGAGTATGAATGTTTTCTATCGTTTGAGTCCTCTTCGAGCGATTAAGTTAATCTCTAATCAGATGAAATCACTTCTGCCAAAATAAATAAATCGTTTAAGAAATAGTTGACAACAAATAAAGCTTTTGTTAAGATCAGTCTACACTACTATGCCACTTGTACAGCTTTGGGCCAAACGCCCACTGGACTTCAGTGGATACCACCACGTTCGCTTGAGTTAGCGAACCAAGTTAATGAGGTATTAACAAATGTTAGATTTCCGACAATTGAGAGAGGGGGAGGCAGGATAAGAAACAGGCAATTTTGTGTTAATTGCCACCCGCCTCTGGCGGCGTTTTTGTTCCACAAGGATGGTAATTATAAGATGGGGACTTATATGTTGAAATCCTTGTCATGAACCTTAACAACTAAATATAGTAATTAAATGTAATTTCATTTGATAAGTCTTACTGAATTCGCCGAGAATGAAGTATGGACTATAAATTTATTCTTCCGATAAACAAAAAATTGTGATTATTATCTTGTCGAAAGATGAGGTCAGTAATTGCTAGTCAAATGTCCCGCGTTGTCCCGCTATTAGCGGGACCATGAGGGACAAAAAGTTAATTCAATACAAGGGTATATGGTGGATGCCTAGGGAAAAGTGGCCGAAGAAGGACGTAGTAGGTTGCGATAAGCCTCGGGGAGTTGCCAAACAAACTTTGATCCGAGGATCTCCGAATTGAGAAATCTTTCTGGTTTTGAAGACCAGAAATCCTCCGCCGTGAGGCGGATGGAAGGGTACCTGCTGAACTGAAACATCTTAGTAAGCAGAGGAAAATAAATCGTAAGAGATTCCCTTAGTAGTGGCGAGCGAACAGGGAAAAGCCCAAACCGCTTGTGCGAAGCACAAGCAAGTTAAAAGTTATAAAGTCCATAAAGTTAAAAGTATCAGGAATTAACTAAAATAGTTTAAATCCGAAAACTTTCGACTTTCGACTTTCGACTTTATTGACTTGTTTGCGCTTTGCGCAAACGGGGTTGTGGGACCCATATAATCTTTTGTGAAAGGATAGGAGAACGACCC
Organism: Patescibacteria group bacterium; assembly: GCA_028690755.1. GTDB lineage: Bacteria > Patescibacteriota > UBA1384 > XYA2-FULL-43-10 > CAINNR01 > JAQVAO01. The sequence goes on from JAQVAO010000035.1 coordinate 5,024, forward strand.
TGGAAAGGGCGACCATAGAACGTGAAAGTCGTGTATCTTAAATCCTAGTAGCTGAAGAGTTGGTGTTCCCGAGTACCACGAGACACGTGAAACCTTGTGGGAATCTGGGGTGATCACACTCCAAGGCTAAATACCACTTTTCACCGATAGTGAACTAGTACCGTGAGGGAAAGGTTAAAAGAACCCCGCAAGGGGAGTGAAATAGAACCTGAAACCATATACTTACAAAAAGTCGGAGCCCCGCAAGGGGTGACGGCGTGCCTTTTGTAGAATGAGCCAACGAGTTAGCTGTATGCGGCAAGCTTAAGGGATATTCCCGTAGGCGTAGTGAAAGCGAGCCTGAATAGGGCGAATAGTCGTATGCACTAGACCCGAAACCGAGTGATCTATCCATGGCCAGGGTGAATCCGCCCTAAACGGCGTGAGGAGGCCCGAACCAGTTCACGTTACAAAGTGTTTGGATGAGCTGTGGATAGTGGTGAAATGCTAATCGAACTCGGAAATATCTGGTTCTCCTCGAAATATATTTAGGTATAGCCTCTGTGGAATGACGCAAGAGGTAGAGCACTGAATGGGTTCCGGCGGGCTTGCCTGTCGGCCCCAAACAAACTCCGAATTCTTGCGTTTATTAGCAGGGAGTCAGACTGTGGGGGCTAAGCTCCATGGTCAAGAGGGAAACAGCCCGGACCATCGTCTAAGGTCCCTAAATTCTAGCTAAGTGGAAAAGGAAGTGAGATCTCCTAAACAATCAGGAGGTTGGCTTAGAAGCAGCCACCCTTTAAAGAGTGCGTAATAGCTCACTGGTCTAACAGAGATCTTGCGCCGAAAATGTAACGGGGCTCAAGCTAGGTACCGAAGACATGGACTCGCGCTTGCGCGAGTGGTAGAGGAGCGTTCTTCGTGCGATGAAGATGAACCGTGAGGTTTGTTGGAGCGCGTAGAAGTGAGAATGTTGGCATGAGTAACGAATTAGCCAAGCGAGAAACTTGGCCACCGAATATCCAAGGTTTCCTGGGCAACGGTAATCGTCCCAGGGTTAGTCGGCCCTAAGCCGAGGCGTTAAAGCGTAGGCGATGGCCAGCAGGTTTATATTCCTGCACTTCGTGTACTTGTTTCTAGGTGCGCATTGTAAGGATCTGTAGAGAATTATGATTTATCTCTGCAGGGAGTAGCAGTGACAGGAAAAGCCAAGAAGCTTATGGTGCACGGAACCGTACCGCAAACCGACTCAGGTGGATGAGGCGAGAAGCCTCAGGTGATCGGAAGAACCCTCGTTAAGGAACTCGGCAAATAAGCGTCCGTAACTTTGGAATAAGGACTGCCCTCGAGCAATCGAGGGCCGCAGCGAAAGAGCCCAGGCGACTGTTTATCAAAAACACAGGCCTCTGCTAAAGCGAAAGCTGATGTATAGGGGCTGACGCCTGCCCAATGCTGGAAGGTCAAATCGGTTGGTGATCTCTGGTGCTTGCACCAGAATGAGCCGATCGGCTAAGCCCCAGTGAATGGCGGCCGTAACTATAACGGTCCTATGGTAG
>JAQVAO010000036.1 GCA_028690755.1 Patescibacteria group bacterium
TCTTGCTGGGTTGAAGTTATAAAACAAAAAACCAATAAGAGATATTATTATGATTATTAAAAAACAATTAAGACTCGGTAATTTATTAACGAAAATCATCCCAGCAAAAGTTACTAAAAGTAACCCGCCGCAGAGACCATCCATGCCATCAGACATATTTACTGCTGCAATTGTTCCGACGATAAATAAGATCGCCAATAAGGCCAAAGTGGTAAAATCAAGAATATTATCAATTTTTAGATTAATAAAGAGCGTTGTGATAGGGATTAGGGAAAAAATTGCTTGAGCTGTGATACGGGTTTTTGCTTGGACTAACCCGCGGTCATCGAGTAAGCCAATAAATAAAATCATCATTGCTGGGAATATCAGATAAAGTAGGTAAAAAAGAGTATCTTTCAGAGGTATAAAACCAGCTAAGTTAGACAATGTTAGAGCTAGCAATATGCTTGCTACGATCGAAATTCCGCCAGATAAAGGTATTGGCTTTTTGTGAATTTTTAACTTCGTTGATGGTTTGTCAACGTAGCTATATTTCAATGTTATTTTTAAAAAAATATAGTTGATGACTATGGTTAGAAATAACATTAATGGCAAAGCAATTTTCATTTTATTGTTTTAGTGTAAATATTTGAATTTTGATTTTTATGAATACTAATCCTTTTTATTAATTGGCATTTGTTTTTTTTAAAATATTCATTTGATTCGATATTGCTTGCTCCCGTGGTAATAACAAAATTATTAATCTTGTTATTTTTAAAATAATTTATTGCCTTATCAAACAACTTGCTACCAATTTTTTTTCTTTTAAAATCTTCAATTACTGCCACCGATAAAAGTTCGGCAGCTGGAAGCTCCTTCTTTTTTTTATTGTAAAATAAATGATCAAAAATTTTGGTTAATCTGTTGACGCTGAAAGCATTTTTTAGAAAAACCGTTATTGCCAAATTAAGGTTTTTCTTTAAAAAGTCATTGTACATCTTTTTTGAATCTAGCGAGACACAGATAAAGCCAACTGGGGTGTCCTTTTGTCTGTAGATATAACAGACACAATAATCAGCAGAAATAATAAATTCGTATAATTTGGTTAGAAATCTATCACCAAAAGTTGATAAAAATCCAGTATTAATTGATTTTCTGTGAATCTGTGCGATTATTTTTGCTTCGTTTTTTTCTGCTTTTTTAATTGTCATTTTGATTGATTTTTTTTGACGGGGAAGCAATTATTAGCGAAAAAATTAACCAAGTTATGGGGTGGAAGTCCCAAGACATAACTGATGTACCCAGAAACCATGTTAGCAGAACTATAGACCAGACTTTCTTTTCCTCATCTGGTAATTTAGAAATTTTAAATATCAGTAGTATTATTATAATAATAAATATGCATAACCCCAATATGCCTTCTTCACCCAATATTGACAACAATGTGTTGTGAGCTACGTGTTCTCTACCCATAATATTGCCGATTGCAGTTCGGAATGATCCGGCGCCGACTCCAGTGAAGATTTTATCAGGAATAAATCTTTTACTAGCATTCCAAATGTCAATCCTTTTTGATAAATTATCGCTTTGGGCTGAGTTGTATATGTTTGTCACCCTATCTATAGTACTGCCGGGAATTAAAAATAAAACAAAAAATGAAACAGCAATAAAGGCAACAATTAGAAATAACTTAGAAAATTTAGAAATTTTGATATATGAAAAAGGAATAATTAAAAGAGCTGTCAATAACGAAACAAATGCCCCTCTTGAACCTGTAAGAAAGATTGATATTAAGCTAAGAGGAATGAAAATAAGTACCGACCACTTGATTGTTGATGATTTAATCTCTGTCAACAAATACCACGCCAGTGGAATGATTAGTGCAACTATTACACCGTAATCATTAGGATTCAGTCCCTGGGAGGTGTATCTGGTTGTGTCCTGAAAGAAAGGCTTGTCAAAGAAAAATGAGTAAAGAATACCGAATATTGAGACAAAGCTCCCCAAAAAGAAAAACTGAATTACCAGGAGAGTCTTCTTTTTTGAATTTACCAATCTCAGCATCAGTATCGTTGCAACAACCATTTGGATCGATGCTTTAATTTTAATTTCAGTATAATCAGGCGCAATACTCCAAACATATGATATTGCAACCAATAGGAAAAAAACACAGATCAGTAAAAAATATCTTCGTTTGAAGTAAAAATCCAGAAAATTTTCTTGTTCAGTTTTGTCCTTAGGGTAGGATATTAGAAAAAGAATAAGAGAAATAATTAAAAATATTACATTAACATTTCCCAAATATTGAAAATCAAAAAAACCTCCACTTGGAAGTGTGAATATGTATAGGCACAGAAAGAAAAGTGATGTTTTTCTCATCTTTTTCTGTTTTTAGAAATTTGGATATATGATACTGCGCACATTATGGTGTATGAAATTACCGATGAATAAGCTGCTCCAATAATTCCCAATCGTGGTATTAGAGTTATATTCATCGCGATATTTATAAGCGCAGCAAGTCCTGAAGATAATATGTTTTTTTCTGGGAGATTGAGACCATAAATTTGTCCAGAAAATATTCTCCATAATCCTAATGGTAACATACTTAGTAACAGAATTCTAAGGGGATTATTTGAGTCAGAAAATTGGTCTCCAAAAAATAATGTTATTATCGATTGACCATAAAAATAAAACATGATAAATACTATCAGATAAAATATAATTAATATCGTGATTGAATTGTTAAGAATTTTACTTCGACTATTTTTAATATCTTTGACTGAAAATGGCAGTATTATCTGATTTATTGCAACCGGGAGAAAGCCAAATTGCCTGATAAGAGTCGAAGCGATAGAGTATATGCCAGTGCTTGTCGCTCCGAGAAAATAATAAATTAAAAAAAGATCTAAGTATAAATTTATGTACAAAAAAAGATTTGACAAATAAGCTTTGAGTCCAAAACTTAATATTTTAATTAAATTTTTATAATTATTTTCAATTGTGTTAAACTTCAAAAATTTATACGACTTCTGGTAAATAATCAGAAAGAGCATTAGGGAGGCGATAATATAGGCATATATTGCGCCTAATATATTTAATTTTAAGGTAATTATCAGAAAATATATAAAAAATAATTCAGATAAATTTCTGGCCAAGGAAGTAAAATTTACAAAATTTATTTTTTTCTGTCCTAGAAATATATTTATAAAGTAGTTGTTGAAAATGTTCATTGATGTAACTAAAAACAATAAAGCTAGGGTTATATAGCTTATGTTAATATTGTGAAATTTTGGAATTGCAAAATACAGAAAACCACCAATTAGAATAATACTCAATGAAGATAGGGCTGAGAGCATAAATGCGTGCTGGAACAATTCTTTTTCTTTGATTTTGCCGCTAGCGCTGTAATAGCACAGAGCGTTGGTAATGCCATAATTTCCAAGATAAAGTAGAAACGAAACAAAAGTCATTAGTACCGAGTAAATACCTTTTTTTTCTGGACCAAGATATCTGGCAATGATTACTGATGACGCTAATCCAATCAGCACCATAAATCCATTGGTGGCTGAGGTCAAAATAACATTTTTATTAAATATTTTTATCATAATGTTTCAAAATAATTTTTGTCATCATCTTTTTTCTGTATTTTTGTTCAATAAGCGATCGGCTAAATTGTCCCATATTTTTCATTTCCTTCTTGTTTTTCAATATTCTTTCGATCTCAATTGCTAAGGAAATTGGGTTTTTAACTTCTGCCAGATAGCCATTTTTGCCATTTATTACTCTTTCGTTACATCCAGAAACGTCAGTTGCGACAATCGGGAGCTTCATGCTCATTGCTTCAAGAATAACCTGCGGGACAGCCTCCATGTATGTGGCCAAGACAAATATATTAGTTAAAAATAATATTTCTCTTACGTCGGTTCTATCCTTTAGTATTATAATTCCCTGATTTTTAATATCTTCCAACTGATTATCAGGTATTTTTGTTGGATTATCTAAATCAGTTGCTCCGACTATAACAAATTTAGTTTCCGGGTATTTCTTTCTGATAATTTTGGCGGCTTTTACAAATTCATAGATTCCCTTGTGCTCAATCAGCCTACCAATTGTAGTAATGACTATCTCATTTTTTTTCAATAAAATTTCTTTTTTAATCTTTTTAACTTTTTCTTTATCCGTATTTTTTTTCGAATAAAAAATTTCATCAATGCCGTGGCCAGGAATAACGATTTTCTTAACCGACAAAAATTTCCCCATTACTTTCATATCAGTTTTATTCATGAAAATTATTAAATTTGACATATTCATTGATGAAATCCAAACTAGTTTAGCTAAAAGCCTTAGTGGTAAAGTAGTGATTTTTTGATCGGTATAAATATATCCGAGACCGGTTATTGTGTTAATTATTTTTTTTGTGTTTAACAACTTTGCAGAGATTGTCCCGTATATATTTGCCTTGATTGTAAAATTATGAACAATATCCGGATTTTCTTTTTTGATAATTTTTAAAAGAAGCCAAAGTGACCTAATTTCGGCGAAAATATTTTTACTACCCCTTTTTAACGGCCATTCAATAAATTCAATTTCTTTTCTTTGATAGCTAGGATGATTTTTATCTTTGTGAGCAATTACTTTGACATCAAAACCTTTTTTTGCCATATTCTGAATAATCCCATCGTTAAAAATTTTGTGATGGGTTAGAATGTTCGCGATAAACAAAATTTTTTTTCTATTTTTATACTTCATATGAGAGTTATTTACGTTACGGAATTTAGATTTTTCCAAACACCAGATAGGAAGGTTTGGACCCCTAATTTACATCGATACGATTGGTGGTCAAGGCTTTTGGACGTTTTTTCTGATGTTTTGGTGGTCGCTAGAGTTGATTTTGTGGAAAGTGTTCCGGGAGATTTTTCACGAGCTGATGGATATGGTGTGAAGTTTTATAAATTGCCCTATTACATTGGCCCATTAGGTTGGGTAGCAAATTATCGAAAAATTATTTCAGAAATAAATAAAATCAACTTCTTTGGTTCTGCGGTAATATTAAGTATGCCTGGGATAATCTCGTATTTAGTTTATCGCAGTTTAAATGGCTATCCCTATTCTGTCTACGTGATAGGTGACCCCAATATGGTATTTTCGAGGGGTGTGTCAAAACATCCCCTGAGACCAATTATCAGATATTTATTTACCCGCCATCAGAAAACTGTTTGTCATAATGCCTCAGTTATTAGTTATGTTACAAAAAATGATCTTCAAAAGCGATACCCCACACAAAAAAAAATTAAAAGTTTTCGCTTCTCTGATGTGGATTTAAATATAAATGATTATGCAAATAAGGGGAAAAAATATGTAAAATCTAAAAAAATAAAATTAGTTTTTGTCGGCATGTTTTTCGAATTGTATAAAAATCAGCTCAATCTAATTAGGGCGCTGAAAATTCTAAAAAAGTTTGATTTAGATTTTGAGCTCTCAATGATTGGTGATGGTAGATATTTGAATATTTGTAAAAAAATGGCCCAAAAATTATCTTTAGAAAATGTTTCTTTTTTAGGCGCGTTGCCAAAATGGAAAATGATCGATCAAATGAGAAAATCAGATATTTTCATTTTACCTAGCCGTGCAGAGGGTTTGCCTAGGGCAATAATCCAAGCAATGGCCCAGGGAATAGTTTGTTTAGCCACTAATGTTGGTGGAATATCGGACATTTTAAATCCGGAACAACTAATTAAGACAGGTAATCCTATTGATATTGCAAACAAAATTATCGATTTATCAATGAACCCGAAAGAAATGACTCGAATTGCTTCAAGAAATTTAAAATTATCCAAGCAATTTTCAGAAAGTAATCAACAAAGAAAGAGAGTTGAGTTTTATAATCAGATCAGAAAAGTCTCAGAGTCATATAGGTCAAAATCTTTTAAAACCAGTTCTCCAGAGATTTCCGTCATCATGTCTGCGTATAATTCAGCAAAATATATTAAAGAAGCAGTAGAGTCAATCTTATTTCAGAGTTTTGGAAATTTTGAGTTTATAATAATTGACGATGGTTCAACTGATGGTACAAAAAAGATACTTAAAGAATTTTCGCAGCAAGATCCCAGGATAAAATTAATATGTCGCAGGAAAAATATTGGGCAACCGGGTTTTGTTCGAAATTTAAATTTTGGATTAAAAATTGCCAGAGGAAGGTATATCGCCAGAATGGATGCTGATGATATTTCTAATAAATATCGGCTTGAAAAACAGTTAAGGTATCTCGAAAAAAACAAAAATGTTTTCTTGCTTGCAAGCTCTGCCGAGATAGTTAATTCGAAGGGAAAACATCTGTGGTTTGCAAAACTGCCACGACATCCTTATCTTTTACAAAAGCTCCAGGAGAGGAATTTAATCATGCATGACTCGATAATGTTTATTAACGATAAAAGAACTTTTTATCGTGAAAAGATCCACTATGCTCAGGACTATGATTTTTATCTGAACATTATATCCAGGGAGAAAATAATTGAATCACTTCCTGAACCGTTGATAAGTGTAAGAATT
>JAQVAO010000037.1 GCA_028690755.1 Patescibacteria group bacterium
AAATTATATGAATCCGTAATTAAGAACCATTGATCTTGATATCAAACCAAAGATCTAATTTGACTGGCTGAGAGAAGAATTTGTAAGTTTCTTCATTGGCGAGCTTTTTAACGACCTCAATATCCGGTTTTGGTGCGTTATGTTTGGCTTTTAAGTCTTTCAAACACTGTTTTTGTCGGTCAAATATTCCGTGTCTCATACTTCCGGTATGCTGAGTCATTTTAACCGTTGATTGTGGGTCGTATCCAAATTGCATATCTTCGTCGGAGAACTTCAGCCAGAGTTCGTAGTCATTGCCGATCCAAATACTTTTATCGTAGCCACCAACTTTTTCGTAGGCTGCTTTTCGATAAGCAGAACTAGGATTTGGAATATAATTTATCTGATAAAGTAATTCCTTGTTATAAGGTTGGAAAAATCTTGGAACAATTTTATCTCCTTCGTCTGGATAATAAAGATCTAAATTTGTATAGAAAGCTTGAGCATCGGGGTTTTTTTCAAAGAAATCGGCTATTATTTTCAATCTATTCGGGTAAGGGAAATCATCTGAATCAGCAACGGCGATAATCTCTGCCGAAGCTTTTCGAACTGCAGCATCTCTGGCTGTTGCCTCGCCGGAGTTTTTGTCTAACCTATAGACTTTGATTCGGGAATCATCCTTGGCCAATTCTTTAGCTAATTTGTAACTGTCATCGGTCGAACAATCATCTACTATTATCAGCTCGAAATCTTTATGGTTTTGCGCTTGGAATGCTTTTATTACACCTGGTAAAAAATCTTGACGATTATATACTGGCATGGCGATCGAAATTAGCATAAGAAACTCCTCTTTACTTGTATTTTAGAGCTAAAAAAACTACAATCAGTGTAACAAAATATTGACTAAATTAGAAGGGTGATTATGAGAATTGCTGTTGTAACAACTGGGGTAATGGAGATACCTGGCCCGAAAAACAAAATTTATGCTCCGGGTCAAATAATCTCAAATCTTGTAGAAGGTCTTATTGCCTTAGGGCATGAAGTATCACTCTTTGCTTCAAAAGAATCTAGAACTTCAGCCGAATTGATTTCTGAAGATTTAATATCAGCTCATACTGAAATCGGTGAACTGCAGTATTCCGATCCAGACAACTATTATATGGTTAAAAATTCAACTGATATGTATCTGATCAACTCTTTAATACGGGAGCACAAGAAAAAACCATTTGATATAATCCACAGCCATGATTATCGAAATATTATGTTCTTTTCCAATTTTATTGACAAGCCAATAGTCTATACCCATCATGGGAATCCAGTAAATTGTCTCAAATATGAAGTTGAAAAAAAGCGTTTCAAAAAATTTTATAACAACTCGTTGTTTGTTGGAATCACTCGCAATCAGATAAAAGACCCGATTATAAAAGAATATTTTAATTTCATTGATGTTGTTTATAACTCAGTCGATTTGAATCTATTTAAATTTAATTCTGAGCCGGAAAACAAACTTATTTATGCCGGCAGAATGCGGGAAAATAAGGGACCGCATATCGCACTCGAAGCAGCAAAGAGAGCAAATGAGAAAATTGTTGTCGCTGGTTCTGGTACTGGTCAGTTTTGGCAGGAAAAAGTTCTGCCTTACAGTGATGATTCGAACACTGAATTTCTAGGTCATGTGCCTTACGAACAGATGCCAAAATTGTTTGGGGAATCTAAGGCGTTTATTTTCCCATTAACTCATGATGAGCCCTTTGGCATGGTAGTAATTGAGGCGATGGCTTGTGGTACACCAGTTATTGCATACGATAATGGTCCGGTCCATGAGCTTATTGACGACGGTGTTACCGGTATTATTGTCAAGGATAATTCGATAGAAGCTTTAGTCGAGGCGATAAAACAGATCGATAAGATTGATCGCAAAAAATGCCGGGAACATGTTGAGCAGAAATTTGATACCAGTGTTATGGTTCGTGGTTATGAAACGGTTTACAAAAAAGTAGTTAGTGAATATGGCAAATAAAAAAATACTGGTTTTGGGTGGGGCGAATGGCAGATTCAATCTTGGCGATGATGCAATGTTTGAATCGCTAATTGAAGCGATTAATCCTCACCGTGAATATAAAATAATAACTGATGGTCTCCCTGGTTGGAATTCAAAACTGGTCGACGAGGTTTTACCTTTTGCTTTTTTATCTTTCAAAAATGTCAGGTTAAAATGGCTAACTTGTTATCTCCGTTTCTACTTCATCTTTTTTTGGCTTTGGGTTTATAAAATTTTTAATCTCTTACCCCCCGACCCAATTTTGAAAATTTACATCAAAAAAATAGAAAAGGTCGATCTAGTAATTTTTGCTGGCATGGGGGCGATGACTGATAAATTTGGTCATTATGGCATTATAACTCGCGGAGTAATCACAAGAATTGCCAAATATTTCCAAAAGCCAGTTATAATTAGCGGAAATGGTATTGGACCAATCAGAAACCCGAGACTCACCAGTGTCGCCAAAAAGTATATCAGGGAAGTCGAAAAAATCTTTGTTCGAGACAAGATTTATTCAAAAAAAGAACTCTTGGCTATCGGTTATCCTGAGGAAAGAATTGTTGAAGCAATTGATGACGCCTATTTTTATCAAACAAGTCAAAGTGAAGCAGATGAAGCAAAAAAAATTCTTCAATTCTTGTCTTTCGACAGGCAAAAATTTGTTGTTGTTAATCTTCATGATTGGAATCCGAAGATAAAGGATGAACTGTTCAAAAAATTTTATGAAGCGTTTAGGGATAACATAGGTGGCTATCAAGTGCTTTTATTGCCGAATTATTTTTCTTCTCGAATGGACGATAGAGAGATGTTAGTTGATTTCCAAAAGTACCTGAAGCATCAAGGTTTAGAATGCAAATTATTAAAAGAACAAATCACGCCTGGAATTGCCAGGGAGATATTAAAAAAAGCTGATTTTTCTATTGCTACAAGATACCATATTGGGGTTTTTTCTCTCTCTGTGGGTCAGCCAACCGTGTTAATTATGCTCGATTCCGGATATTATATTCAAAAAATGATCGGAATCCTTGATTGGTATGGTCTTGAGGAATTTGCCCTTGATTATCGTTCCCCTCAATTGGGTAATAAAATTAAAAAAATTGCCGCGGATAATCAAGCTTTATCAAAAAAAATTATTCAAATCAATAAAGATTTTGATATGATGGGCTTCCAGTCAGCAGAATATCTAAAGAAATTATTAAATAAAATTTCTCATGGCAAAAATTAGTATTGTCACCCCGACTAGAGACAGGGATGATTTAATTAGTGAGACAATCGAGTCGGTTATTAAGCAGACAGAAAAAGATTGGCAAATGATCATTGTCGATGACCATAGTTCAGCAGAGGACGAAACTGAAAAAGTTATAAAAAGTTTTGCTGACGAGAGAATACAATATTTTAAATTGACTGATGAAAACGGGAAGGGCATAGCGGCTGCCAGGAATTTTGGGATAATGCTTGCAGAAACTGAATTGGTGACCTTTTTGGATTCTGACGATATCTGCTATCCAGAGCGAATTGAACTGACTTTAAAAGCATTTTCAGAAAAAAAACCTGATTTAACTTATGGCAATTTGAAAAGGTGGGATCCGCAAACTAATGAGGAAACAAATCAATTGCCGCAATTCCAGCCAGGAGAATTTGATTTTAAGCGATTTAGTGAAGTTGATTATATCCCGATGGGTACGGTGACAACAAAGAGATCAATTTTGCTCGAATATCCTTTCAATTCTTTTTTTCGCCGGGCAGAAGATTATGATTTATTGATGAGGTTGGCAAAACGAGGTTATAAATTCCATTATATTGATCACCCTTTGATCAAATATCGACGACACGAAGGGTCAATCACTAAAGAGAAAAAGATGCTTTTTAATTATGGCCGAATGGTAAAAAATAATTATCAGGTGGTAAAAGATGAATAAAACTTGGGAAGAAATTATTGAGTCGCTGGAGTTCGTCGAGACAAAATCAATAAAAAAAGATTTAAAAAAACAAGAGTTTATTTTAATTGGGGAAATTAAGGGACGCGATGTTCTTTTGAAGATTTCGAACAAAAAAAATACTTATCGAATAAAACAATTTGAAAAAGAAAAATACGTCGATAAAATTATCGAGAAACATAATAAAAATTTATCTTTGCCGATAATCAATAAAACTGATTTTTTGGATTCTGGCAACAATAAAAATTTTGTTTGGATGGCTAGGAAATATTATCCAGGAACATCATTAGCGTCTTTTAACCGGGATAAGGTTCTTTTTGGCTATGATATTATACGACAAAAATATATATTCAAAAAGGGCAAAATCATCGATGATATTATCAAATGCTTAAATGCAATATATTCGCTGGAAACAGATTTTCGCAAATTGGGGGTTAAGCACAATGATTTCAAGCGGCGCTACCAATCTGATGTTGAAGAATACGACATTAAGGCAATTGAAAAAGAACTGGGGCTAAAACTTGATAAGCAAATTGAATTTTACAATAAAGTAAAAAAAGAGTATTTCGCCAAAGAAAATATAAAAGCATCTGTCGGTGATCTTTCGCCGGCAAACATAATTATTAAAGATGATAAAAAGCTGATTTTGTCAGATTTCGAACTTTTCTGTTTTGATAATTATACAATCGATATTGCTTACTTATACATTTTCCTTTGGCGATATAAAAGTTGGCAAAAAGCTTTGATTGAAAAGACGATAACAAATGATCAGGATAGAAAATTTTTCCGAGCAAGCATTATTAGAGAGTTAATGTTTCTCTATCGTTGGCCGTTTGCCAGCCTGAAAGATAAAAAGGATTTTGACCATAAGAAGTTCAACCAAAATCATATATGGACAAAACATCTAATCGCAGCCGGCGAATCTTTTGATGCGATTATGAAAGTAAAATAACTCGGAGGATGCAATGAAAATTGATCAATCAATATTTAGAGCATATGATGTTCGGGGTACTTATCCTGATCAATTAAATGAAGAGGTGGCCAGGAAGGTTGCCTTGGCCTATGCAGAAAAATTAAAGCCCGAAACTGTTGTTGTCGGCAGAGATTTACGGGAGGCAAGTGAAAAAATGGAAGGTGCAGTCAAGGAAGCCTTGATTTCCCGCGGGGTAAAAGTTTATGATGCCGGAGAAATGACGAATCCGATGATGGGTTTTGCTGTTTTTAATTACAATTATGATGGCGGAATTATTCTCTCGGCTTCTCATAATCCGATTGGTTATGGCGGATTAAAAATGTTTACAAAAAACGCTGTTTCAGTTCCTGGAGAAGATGCAGAAATAAAAAATTATTCTCTCAACGGGGTTTCAAATTATTCTGGAGAAATTGGATCGATTGATAAAATAGATATCGCCGATGACTACATTAATTTTTTGCGGTCAGTCATTGACATTTCCGGATTGAAAAAGAAAAAGATTTTATTTGATCCGATGTTTGGATCGGTAAATTTAATACTCGACAAAATATTAACAGATTTGCCAGTTGAGGAGATAAAAATTCATGACAGAGCCGATAAATTGTTCGGTGGCCTTTTTGAACCAAATCCTTATAATTATCAGATGCAAAAAGATGCCTTGGAAGCGGTAAAAAAGCATAAACCGGATTTTGGAGTCATGTGGGATGGGGATGGTGATCGGGTTTTCTTCATTGATGAGAACGCTGATTTTATTGAGGCACCGTATGTCACTGCCATTCTTTGCGAATATATTTTAACTCAGAAGCCAAAATCAAAAATTGTTTGCGATACTCGAATTATTTGGCCAATAGAGAAAGCTGTTGAGGCAAATGGTGGGTCTCTGATAGAAACTCGCTCAGGATATCGATCTTTGAAAGAGAAAATGACAGAAGTGGGTTCACCTTTTGCTGCCGAAACTACTGCCCATTATTTTTTTGAGGAAATGAAAAATATGGACAATGGAATTATTCCGTTTTTGATGGTCTGGAAAT
>JAQVAO010000038.1 GCA_028690755.1 Patescibacteria group bacterium
TCTCTGTTTATGCCTCCTGGTCAGGTGGCAAGATTGCTGAAATTGTTGTTAATCATCGTCCGCGCACAAAAGGTAAAAGTAAGTACGGTTTCTCTCGCATTTTTAAAGTTGTTCTCGATCTTTTAGTTATTCGATTCTTGCACAAATACATTTCCCGCCCGATTCACTTTTTCGGCAAGTATGGTTTTTGGGCGATATTTGTTTCAGTAATTTTTGCTGCCTGGTCAATCTATCTGAAATTATTCCAAGATCTTTCAATTAATCGTACGCCGTTGCCGGTATTCTCATCGATGTTTTTGATCGTCGGACTTCAGTTAATATTAACCGGCGTTTTGGCCGAACTCCTGACTCGCACCTACTTCGAGTCACAGGGTAGAAAAGCATATAAAATAAAAAAGATAATTAATTAGTAAGGAGTAGGGCGTAGGGGGCAGGAGTAGGAAGTAAAGATGTCAAAACAATTTTCAAACTTAGAAGCTTGGGAATCAGCGAAAAAGCTGTCGTTATATGTTTACAAGCTGACAGACAAGTTTCCTCAAAAAGAACAGTTTGCTTTAACTTCCCAGATAACGCGAGCCGCAGTTTCAATTGCTGCAAATATTGCAGAAGGTTCATCGAGAAGCTCAAAAAAAGATTTTTGCCGCTTCTTGGAAATTGCAATCGGTTCAGCTTTCGAACTCGAAACATTAGTCGATATTGCTCTCGATTTGGATTATGTTAAGAGCGAAGATAAAAAACAATTTGATATTCTTGTAGAAAAGGTTTTAAAACTAACATTTGGTTTAAAAAGAAAGCTATCATGAAAAAACCCCTTGCTGTTTACTCCCCACGCCCGACCAAGAATTCTTCAAGAATTCTTGTTACCGGCTCTGCTGGCTTTATCGGCTTTCATTTAGCAAAGAAACTTCTTGAAGAAGGTGTGGATGTTGTTGGCATTGATAATTTAAATGATTATTATGATCCGAAATTAAAGACTGATCGTAACAAAATACTGAAAAGCCATGAAAACTATACTTTTCTTAAAGGCGATCTTGCTGATGAAAAGTTTATTACTCAACTATTTAAAAAATTTAAATTTGATCAAGTTTGCCACTTAGCAGCCCAAGCTGGCGTTCGCTACAGCATTGAAAATCCAGCTGTTTACATTCAATCAAACATAGTTGGTTTTGCTAATTTGATTGAAGCGACAAAAAACGCCGGCATTAGAAATTTTGTTTATGCTTCTTCAAGTTCAGTCTACGGCAATAGTGCAAAAGCGAAATTTTCGGTCAAAGATCGCACCGATGAACCAATTTCGCTCTATGCCGCGACGAAAAAAGCTGATGAGCTTATCGCTTACACTTATAATCATCTTTTTGGTTTGAACTGCACTGGATTGCGGTTCTTTACTGTCTACGGCCCATGGGGCCGACCGGACATGGCACCTTTTAAATTTACTGGACGGATTATCGCTGGCAAAGAGATTGAGGTTTACAACTTTGGCAAGATGAAAAGGGATTTTACCTACATCGACGACATTGTTTCCGGGATTATTGCCGCTCTGAAGCGCCCCAAGGGCTTTAGGGTATACAATCTTGGTAATAACCGACCGGTAACCCTGAACCGTTTTATCAAAGCTATAGAGGCCGCCTGTGGGCAAAAAGCGAAGATTAAATACTTGCCACTTCAGCCCGGAGATGTTTTGAAAACCGCCGCTGATATTTCCGAATCAAAAAAGGATTTAAGATTTTCACCGAAAATAGATATCGAAGAGGGAATGAAAAAATTTGTTAGTTGGTATCAAGAATATTATTTATAATTATAGGTAGCAAGTAAATTTTTAGAAAAATGAAAAAACGACAGAAAACCAATAAAAAGATTATAAAATCATTTTTTCTTTTTTTGTATAGCGATAAATTTTTTTATTGTATAGCAATTCTAATTTTTATCGCCACACTCGGATTATATTTTAACTCTATTGGCCAATCAATCACAGTTGATGAATTTCATTGGTTTACTTGGTCGCCAGAACATCGTTTTTATCGTTTTTTCCATGCATTAAAGGATTCCAACTTTGCTGGAATGATTGTAGACAACAAGCCGGGGACAATAAATTGCTGGGTATCGGGTGGGGCTATGATATTAATTGCTAAATTAAAACATATGTCTCTTTCGACTGTTCCATTTTTAGTTTTGCATAAATGGGCAATTTATGGTCAGCTTTTTTATCTTTTCTCGATTTTTATTGTTTCGATTTTAATTTTGTCTAAGTTAATGAATTTTCTATTTTCAATTTTTACCAATTTAATATTAATTGTTGCCCCGACAATTAGAGGAATTAATAATGTGGTTAATACCGATGCAACAGCGATTGCTCCTCTTGTTCCGGCTTTTGCTTGTTGTCTGATCTTTTGGCGGAGAGCAAAACGTTCTTGGTTGATCCCAGCTGGTTTTTTGTTTGCTCTGAGTTTTTTTTCCAAACATATGGCGGCAATGTTTCCTTTGACATTCTTTTTTTTATTTGATTTTCTGAATTTGCTTGATCAAAGATTGTCAATTAAGCAATTGATTAAATGTTATCTTCTGGATATCGGTTATGTGTTTTTTGGTTTTGCTCTCTCCCTGCCACTGTCACCTTATATTTTTACTAGCTCTGGAAAATATTTTATTAAGACCCTGTTTGTCACCTTTCCACAAACACAGTCGTTGCAGTTGATCTTATTACTTTTTCTTTTCTTGGCAGTTTTTGCAGTATTGATTTACTATTATTTTCTTCGGCGCTACAAATGGTTTTATTTACAAATCGTTGCAGGAACAATGAGTATTTTTTTCCTTTTGAGTCTGATTTTCCAAAAAAGTTTACTTTATTTTGGTGATCAAGGTTCAAATTATGGCTGGACAATCGGTAAAAAAACACAAATTTATTATTTTTTGGGTATCAAAAGTGAGTTTTTGGCTAGATTGATGAATTTTTATTATACTTTTAGGACCTGCAACTATGTTGTCCCGACATTAATTATCTCTGTTTTTTTCTTGCTTTTAATTTGGTTGATCTTTATTAAAAAACAGGCCTCAATAGAAGTAAAAATAACTCTGTCTTTCGTATTTTTTTTCCATTTAGTTTATGGTTTTTCACTGATGCCAATTAGTGTTCGCTATCTTTTGCCGGTTTATCCTTTTTATCTTTTTTTGGGCGGACTTATGGTTTTTAGTTGGTGGCAGTCTGCTAGATCTAAGCTAACAATATTTTTGCCATTCTATTTAGTATTAATAACCGTTGGCTGTTTCTGGGAGAGTTTATTATTTCAGCCATCATCGCTTGTTTTTATCAACGCTTTCCGTTCGCGTGCAGTGGAAAATGATATTACTATTTCAGATAACAACGTTAATTATACTTGGAATGGTTGGGGGGCTTATCATGCGCCAATTGCAAGATATTTAAACCGGAAAGATGGGGTTGAATATTTGACTGTCGCAACTGATTATCCCGGTTTTAAAGAGTTTTTTAAGGGTAAGACAATTTTTTATGGGGAAGAGGTGGATTTGTTCAAATATAGTGACGCCGACTACTTTATTGTAAGTAAACAACATCTTGCTTCTAGGCCGCAGGTTATGGAATATTTACGCAAAAATCCGCAATCTGAATTTGTTTCCTCTGCTGGTGGGGTAAATTATGTGTGGTTATTTAAGGTTGATAAACAATGAAGATTTTATTTTTAAATTATGAATTCCCGCCGCTTGGCGGCGGTGCGGGAAATGCCACAAAATATTTATTTTCAGAATTTACTAAACAAGAAGATCTAGAAATCGATCTAATCACCAGCTCGACTGACAAGTTTAAAATTGAGAAATTTGCCAAAAATATTCGCGTCCACTATCTCGATATCGGGAAAAAAGGTAATATTCATTATCAAAGTAACAGTGATCTTTTAAAATATAGCTGGAATGCCTACTTTTACGGTAAGGGTTTAATTAAAAAGAAAAAATTTGATCTGATCCACGCTTTTTTCGGTATTCCCTGCGGCTATATCGCGATGAAACTAAGATTGCCGTATATCGTTTCTCTTCGTGGTAGCGATGTGCCATTTTATAACCCAAGATTTGCCAAACTGGATAAATTAGTTTTTTATCGATTGTCGCGACAGATCTGGCGGCGGGCGAGAGCGGTGATCGCCAACTCCGAAGATCTGAAAAGATTAGCGGTGAAAACTTTCGCGGGAGAAATTGACGTGATTCCTAATGGTGTTGATACCAGCGAATTTAAGCCAGCAAAAAGCAAAAAAACTACAAGGAAAATCAGGTTGATTTCTACCGGTCGTCTTATTGCGCGGAAAGGTTATCAATATTTAATTCCGGCGATTAAAGGTTTGAAAAATGTCGAGTTGACTCTGGTTGGTGGTGGTGATCTGCGTAGTGAGCTTGATGAATTAGCGAGAAAAAATCAGGCAAAAGTCAATTTTGCTGGTGAAGTCAAACATGAGGAAATCGTGAAATATCTCCAAAACTCGGATATTTTTGTTCTCCCTTCGCTCAACGAGGGGATGAGCAATTCGATACTTGAGGCGATGGCTTGTGGCTTGCCGATAATTACTACCAACACAGGTGGAAGTAAGGAGCTAATTGATGGGAATGGGTTTGTTATCAAAAAAAAATCAATTGCTTCAATTAAAAAAACACTGGAAAGATATTTAAAATCACGAGATTTAATTCGAAAACATGGCGAAAAATCACGGGAAATCGCCTTAGGTATGAGTTGGGAAAATGTCTCTTATAAATATAAGAAAATTTATGATCAACTGGCGTAAACCAACAATCTTCGTCTTGCTTTATCTCTCCGGTAGTAAAATACCGCGCAATCTTAGAATAATTCAAAAACTTGTCAAAAGTAGCAAAAGAGAGATAAGGAAATATCAAGAGGAAAAGCTTAAGAAACTTCTATTCCATGCTTATAAAAATGTTCCTTACTATCAGCGAGTTTTGAAAGAATCTGGCGTGATTACAAAATCAGGGAAAGTTGATCTGAAAAAATTCTCCAATATACCAATTCTAACAAAAGATATTATCCGCGAAGAGGGCAAAAATTTGTACTCCAAAGATTACAAAAGAAGGGGATATTATAAAAATACCTCCGGTGGATCAACTGGCGAGCCGGTGGAATTTATACAGGACAAAAAATATTCCGATTGGAATGATGCGACAAAAATATTCTATTTTAATTCCCTAGGTCATGATTGGGGTGATCCGGAGATAAAATTATGGGGGTCGGATCGGGATATTATAAAAGGTAATTTATCTTTGAAAGATAGAGCGACTAATTATCTTTATAACCGCCGTTTTTTTAATTGCTATAATTTCTCAAAAAATAATATGATCTCTTTATTACTTTTACATAACAGTTATAGGCCAGTAGGATACTGGTCATATATGGAGGCTATGAGTGAATTCGCTGATTTTATTGTCGAAAACAATTTGAAAGTGTTCAGCCCTAAATATATTGTATCGACTATTGGTCCATTAGAAGAGAATGTCAGAAAAAAAATTTCCCAGGCGTTTTCTTGCTCCGTATTTGACCAATACGGTTCGCGAGAAATGGGATTCATCGCGGCAGAATTTCCTGAAAATGAAGGCAAATTATCTTTTCCGTGGTTCAATTATGTTGAGAACACTAATGGCTTAGTAAAAAATGTCATTGTAACTAATTTAGTCAACTTTTCAATGCCACTTATTCGTTATGATATTGGTGATGCAGCAATAGTTAATAATGGGAATATTAAGCGATTATGTGGTCGCACATTGGGTTTTTTCTATAAAAAAGATGGATCATTAATCCACACCCACTTTTTAGTTCAAACATTGTTTTTTGTTGAGTGGATAAAACGTTTTCAGATTATCCAGCCTAATTTCAGGTCAATTGAAATTAAGGTAGACAAAA
>JAQVAO010000039.1 GCA_028690755.1 Patescibacteria group bacterium
AATGGTTGATACCGGCAAAAGTCCAAAAGAGATAATCGAAGAGAGTGGCTCGGCGCAGATCAGTGACTCCGACGAACTTAATGCTATGGTGGCGGAAACAGTGAATAATAATCCGGATTTAGCTGAAAAATATCGTCTTGGAAAAACTCAGGTTCTTGGTTTTTTTGTCGGAGATATTATGAAAAAAACCAGTGGTCGAGCGAATCCACAACTATTAAATAAATTGCTAAAGGAGCATCTAGATGGAAACAATAACTAATGTCCTTAATTCTTTCTGGTTGCCGGTTTATAACTTCTTGCCGAAGTTACCGACATTAATTTTGATTGTATTACTTGGATATTTAATTATTCAGATAATTTATTGGATATTAAACCGCGCCTTAAAATTATCAAAGATTCCACGAGCACTAATTGGTGTTATCGCTTCCCTTTCATTAATTATAATGTGGGTAATATTGTTCGCTGAAATTGCTCGGCAGCTTGGTATGGGTAGTCTGGCAGTAACAATTTCTGGTTCCTTGGCAGTTTTAGCTTTGGCACTAGCTTCCGGCGCCTCAGGGTTAGCAGGTGATATAATTGCCGGTGTTTTTCTGGCCAGAGACAGTGATTTTGAAATTGGCTTTCGGATAAGAATTGGTGGCATTGAAGGTATTATTCAAAAGATTGATATTAGAAAAATTCGCGTCGTTGACGATAAAGGTGATATACATATCTTCCCAAACACGTAATTGGATAAAGAAGGATGGGTGATTGTTTCTCAGAATGTTGAAGATAACAAAGATGATTTGAAAAAAATTATTGCAAAAAATGAAGATAAACAAAAATAAAGGAGAAGTAATGACAAAAATTGTCTATGAAAATAACGGCGAAGTCGAAATGAAAAAAAATGTAAATCGTAGCAACAAGTTCTGGAAGATTATTTGTATTATTGTCATCAGCCTAATTTTTGGTGCGATTAGTGGTGTTGGCAGTGTCATCCTTTTGTCAAAAGACAACGGCGCGATTGCTAAAAAGATTGGTTTTAAGAATTGGGATAATTTATCAATTCCGATGACTGAAACAAAAAAAATTGTCATAGAAGAATCTGGCGCAATAGTAGACACTATTGAAAAGATGTCTCCGGCTGTAGTCTCAATTGTTTCAAAATCAAAAATGCAAAATATTTTCGGCGATGTCGTGACTCAGGAGGGTGGTGGCACCGGTTTCATAATCACTAGCGATGGGTTGATATTAACCAACAAACATGTTGTTTCAGATACCGGTGCTACATACTCAGTAATTTTATCAGATGGTAAAAACTATGATGCAAAAGTGCAGTCGATCGATCCATTAAATGATTTAGCAGTGGTAAAAATTGAAGCGAGAAATTTGCCAGTTGTTGAATTGGGAGATTCCGATCAGTTGGTCGTTGGCCAATGGGTAGTTGCTGTTGGCAACGCCCTTGGTAAATATCAAAACACTGTCACTGTTGGAATTGTGTCGGCCAAGGAGAGACAAGTAGAAGCAAGCGACCCCTCAAGTGGGAGTACTGAGAGTCTCCAGGGTATGTTGCAAACTGATGCGGCGATAAATTCTGGAAATTCCGGCGGCCCTTGGGTTAATTTACACGGTCAGGTTGTTGGTATAAATACGGCAGTTGCCTCAAATGCTCAAGGAATCGGTTTCGCAATTCCGATTAATGCAGCGAAAAAAGCAATTGATAGTATCAAGAAATCAGGGAAAATTATTCGTCCTTATCTTGGCGTTAGATATTTGCCGATTACTCCTGATTTAGCTAAAACAAGCAACCTAAAATACGATTATGGCGCCTTAGTAATTAAGGGTAATGGTTTGGGTCAGGTAGCAGTAATTCCTGGGAGTCCAGCTGACAAGGCCGGAATAGTGGAAAACGACATTATTCTTGAGATAAATGGTCAAAGAATTAATAGCGAGAGTAGCCTGTCAAGTTTATTGCAGAGACATGATGTAGGAAACACGATAACTCTAAAAATATTCCATGATGATGGTGAGAGAGATGTCAAAGTTACTTTGGAAGAAATGAAATAACTTTTTCTGGAATTGATTGGTGTTTTTTTGCTGGCTCTCCTTACAAGGAGAGCCAGCTTTAGTTCTGGACTCTTCCTATGCCACATGAGCAGAGGCCTTCTTCCGTTTTTTCGAGTGCGAGTCGAAGATCCTTTTGCGCTCCTTTCCGGTGATCCAGACCCCGATTTCGAATGGGTGTTCTACCATGAAGCAGCCTTTTGGACAAAGCAACAGTAGACCACTCACCTCTAGTCGGCAGTCTGGGTGTTTGGGACAATATTCGGGCGCGTTGCGCCTGGCGAAATTGTCTGGTAGCGCCACTGTTGTCTCACCTCCTTTATACTGAAATGCCGCGAAGATCGATAGGAAGAGTTCGATTTGAAAATACAATAAAACAACTAATTTGACAAGATTGAGAGCAGTCTCAATTTATTAGATAAATCGATATAAGTTTTTGTATCAGAATAGGTTTGTAGAGCGTATTCTTGAATTTTTTTAATATTTCTCGGATCCGCTTCAATCAGAATTTCACCGTTTTTTGCTAGGTGTTTTTTCGCTTGTTTTAAAAACCTTAAAATTGTTGTTGCCCCATCTCTACCGGAGAATATCGCCTCTTTCGGTTCAAATCTAATTTCATCATTTCCTGATTCACCTTCAGGAACATAGGGCAAATTAGCAATGATCAAATCAAATTTGCCTCGAATATTTGAAAATAAATCAGATTTTTTAAAACTTATTTTTGTTAGATGTTTTTTGTTGTTTTTCTTTGCGACTCTCAACGCTTTATCTGAAATATCGGAAGCAAAAAATATAATTTTTTGTTCAATCGACTTAGTATTTTTTGCAATAGAAATTATGATATTTCCTGAACCTGTTCCGATATCCAAAATAGATAGTTCTCTGTTTTTGTTTGCCTCGACAAATTCCAGAGCTTTTTCTACAATCAATTCAGTTTCTGGACGAGGTATGAGGGTATCGGGAGAAACATCAAAATCTAGACCAAAAAATTCTTTCCCCCCCGTTATGTAAGAGATGGGATAATGTGTGCAACGTAATCTAACTATTTTTTTAATTCTTGCGATTTCACTCTTTTTTAGCTCACAATCAGGGTTTGACAGCAAGAATTCGCGCGATTTTTTGGTAACAAACTCAAAAATTATTTGAGCATCTATTTCCGCGGAAGATATCCTATTTTCTTTTAGTTCTTTAACAGTTTTTTTATAAAAATCGAAGAAAGTATTATTCATCTTCTTGTGTATCTAGTAGACGCTTTTTGTCTTCTTCAATTAATAAGGAAATTATTGATTCCAAATCGCCGGCTAAAATTTTTGCTATACCGTGCCAGCTCTGATTTATTCGATGATCGGTGATTCTGTCTTGAGGAAAGTTATATGTTCTGATTTTTTCGCTTCTGTCTCCAGTGCCAATTTGCGATCTCCGTTTGTCTCCCATTTCGCGTTGCTTTTTTTCTTCTTCTAGAGCAAGAATTCTGGAGCGCAAAATTGACATTGCTTTATTTTTATTTTTTAATTGAGACTTTTCATCCTGGCAGGTGATTATCATACCGGTTGGCAAATGGGTAATCCGAACGGCTGAATCGGTGGTGTTTACTGATTGCCCTCCGGGACCGGATGACCGGAAAACATCAACTCTTATCTCCTCAGGTCTGATTTCAACATCCGCTTCTTCTGCTTCAGGAAGAACAGCAACTGTAATTGTTGAAGTATGAATCCGACCTGATTTTTCTGTTTCCGGAACTCTCTGGACTCTGTGTACTCCTGATTCATATTTCATCTTGGAATAAACATTGTCGCCTGATATTTTAAAAGCAATTGATTTTATTCCACCGATTGACGAATTTTGCGAATCAAGTATTTCTGTTGTCCAGAGATTATTTTCTGCATAGTGACTATACATGCGAAAGATTTCGGCGGCAAAAAGCTCTGATTCGTCTCCACCAGCAGCCGGCCGAATTTCAATAATCACATTTTTTTGATCATTTGGGTCTGCCGGAATTAAAAGCAGATGAAGCTCTTTTTCAAGAATTTCCTTTTCCTTTTCCAAGTCGACTAATTCAAGCTTGGCGATTTCTGCTAATTCTTGTTCGTCAGAAGAAATAATCTCCTGATTTTCAGAAATATTTTTTACAATATTGAAATAGCGTTCGATTTTTTTTGCATCATTTTCTAAATTTGTTTTTTCTTTTGAAAGCTTAGAAAGTTTTTCCGGATCAGAAAGATTTGCTGGATCTGACAACTCTTTCTCCAGAAGCTTATAATTTTTCAAAATTTTTTCTAATTTTTCTTTCATCATTTTAAAAAACCAGTTTATATTTAATAACTGGTTTCATTATACCTTAAATTTGATTAGCTATCTTTGTTCTCAGTTGTTTTTTTTGCCTTGAACTTTTCAGCGGCGGCAACCCTGGCTTTAAATTTATCAACTCTGCCAGCGGTATCAATGAGTTTTTCCTTGCCGGTAAAATATGGATGGCAGGCAGAGCAAATTTCAACCTGAATATCTTTTGTTGTTGAATTTACCTCAAAAATATTGCCACAAGAGCAGGTAACAGTTGTTTTTTCGTAATTTGGATGAATATCTTTTTTCATAACAAAAATAGTTTATCAGAATATTGATATTTATGCAAGGGTGTGCTAGAATTAATTCGTCAAGAAAAAAAATTAATTTCACACGCCTCTCTAGTACTTCTTCCCCCAAGGGGGATTGTGAGGCGGAGGATAAAAGAAGGAGAATGTAAATGTTTTCTACACCAACTCTTAGCGAAATGCTCGCTGTTGGGGTTCATTTTGGTCACAAGAGAGCCAGATGGAATCCAAAAATGGAAAATTTTATTTTTACCACTAAAAATGGTGTTTCAGTAATCAATTTGGAGAAAACCAAAGAGATGCTGGAGAAGTCTTTGGAATTTTTATCTAAAGAAGTTTCAGAAGGTAAGAAGGTGGTTTTTGTCACCAGTAAAAGACAGGCAAGAGAGATTGTCAAAGAAGCGGCAATTTTTTGTGGTATGCCATATGTTGTCGAAAAATGGCGTGGTGGTACAATCACTAATTTCTCAATTATCTCCGAGAACTTTAAAACTTTGAAAAAATTAAAAGAGCAGATCTCTTCGCCGGAATTTTCTAAACTATCGAATATTGAACAAAATCAAGTCAAAGAGAAAGCGGAAAAAATTGAAAGATTTTTCGGTGGTATTTCAGAATTAAAAAAGAAGCCTGACATTCTATTTCTGATCGGATCACATGATGAAAAAATTGCTCTAAAAGAAGCAAAATCAGAAAATATTCCCACGGTTGCTCTTGTCGACACAAATGCAAATCCAGAGGAAGTTGATTGGCCGATACCATCAAATGATGATGCGACCAAAGCAATAAAATTAATGGTTGAAACAGTAGCAAAGACAATAGCTGAAAGTAAAAAGACTGAGGCGGAAAACACTGTTATTGCCAGTTCCGATAAAAAGAATAAAGAATAAGTTAAATTTTTTTGGAGGTAATATGAATATTACAGCAAAAGATATTGCAGCAATTCGAACGAAAACTGGATTGCCAATGATGGAAATCAAATCTGCCCTGATCGAGGCCGGTGGTAATGAAGAACGTGCAATGGAAATTCTTCGCAAGAAAGGGCTTTCAAAATCAGAAAAAAGAGCTGGTAAAAAAACTAATTCCGGTGTTGTCGACTCCTATGTTCATGCCGGAAGAATCGGTGTTTTGGTTGAAGTTCTTTGTGAAACTGATTTTGTGGCAAAAAACGAAGACTTTAAAAATTTTGCACATGAAATATCCTTGCAAGTTGCCGCCACTGCCCCTTCTTATGTAGAAAAGGATAAAATTCCAACAGAAGTGT
>JAQVAO010000040.1 GCA_028690755.1 Patescibacteria group bacterium
GCAAGGGTGCGCGGGGCCGAGTCAGGTGTCGGGGGGGGTGTTATTGAGCCACAGGTTGCGGCTCAGGAGCCTCGATCGGCTCATCTCCTACAGGCTCCGACAGGACCTGCAGGATCGACTGCCGCCTCTCCTCGGCGGCGAGGCGGGCGGCCTTGGCCGCCTCCTGCGCCGCCTCTCGGCGGGCCAGACGCGCCCTGCGGGCGCGAAGGACCCAGATCCGCCGATCGACGAGGCGAATCATACCCAGGGCGACAAGCAGCCCGCCGAAGATCCAGAGATACCCGGGAGGGTTCTCCGGGCTGAACCAGCCAGTCCACTGGCCGGTCCAGCTGAGCGCTGCTGCCGCCACGAGAGCGGCAAACGACAAGATTCTCCCGATCTGTGTCTGCATCTGCATCCACTCCTTCAATGTGTGCTGCGGTAGTTTCTGCGTCGCTCCAGGCGATCATAATCACCCAGATCGAACAGAAACCATCTATGCCCCTGAAAGAGAAATCCCTGAAGCGAACTCCAGGGATTTCTCATTTAAAGGGCTTTGACGCCGAGAGATTGTTTAGACCCTCATTGTCAACTCCTCCATTATAGCATACAAAACGTAAATTGTCAAGACTTCTTGCTCGCTTTGTTGATAATCTCCTCAAGCGTTTCTTTCGGAACAGCACCGCTAATTTGGTCAACAACTTTGCCCTCTTTGAAGAGCAAAAAAGTCGGGACGCTCATAACGTTGAATTTTGCTGCCAAATCAGAGCTTTCATCAATGTTAACTTTGGCCACTTTGTATCCTTTTGCTTCTTTGGCCATCTCGTCGACTACCGGCAACATCATCTGACATGGTCCACACCACGGTGCCCAAAAATCAACCAGTGTTGGTTCCTCACTGGAGATTATCTCGTCAAAATTTTTACTGGTTAACTCTATCTCTGCCACAAAGCCTCCTTCGTATGTTTTTTAATCATAAACGAAGCTGTTTCATAAGCTCCGAAAAGTATTATAGCATAGAAAAGATCGCCGGTCAGTGAGTTGCGGAAAAAAGGCAACGCCATGACATAACAGTCCAGGAGACCAGCGATTGTGTGCGGGTAATAAGAATTCGGTATTACCCAAACAGCAAAGTTAGTAATAAGGAAAAACAAAACAGAACCTAAAAGGCTTCCAGCAAAAATGCTAGTGACTGTTTTATTTTTTTTCAGCCAAACTCCCATCAGACCAATCAAGCCAAAAGAAAAATAAACTGAAAGCATAATATAGGGATTGTAAAAGCCGATGAAATAATCAGAGACAAGCATTGCTGTAAGCGGAATAATCAAGGCATATTTTCCTTTTAGATACACTCCGCTAAAAAGTGCCAGAGCAGCAATCGGCGCGAAATTGGGAATATCCGGTAGATATTGAAATAGTGGTGCTAAAAGAGGGTGCTGGTGAAAATGGCTAGCAATTCGCATGATAAAGCCAAAGAGGATCAAAAAATAAACCATCTTTCTCCTTCTGATTAATTATTTAAAAAGTTTGTAATTGCCAAAAGGTGCTGTCACCTTTTTCGATTGGCTGGTCAGAAGCACCAACATTGCTAAACAGCCCATTGTGATAAAATGCCCAGTATTGGTTGCTTTCCGGCTTTATTCCGCCGATGCTGGTAATAAATACGCCGAAGCTGTAGGAATCATAAGTAAGCGGAAAGCTATTTTCCTCTGATGCTCTCTTAAGAATGGAAAACGCTGTGTCGCTTGGCTGTAATAAAACTTTGAACGATCCAACATTTTGGATTGTTACTGTCGCTTGATTTTTCTCAACCTCTTTTTCGATTTTTTGAACGACGGTTTTGGTAACGATTGTAGGCTCTGCATTTTGTTTTTCGACGGAAACAGTGGCTGGTCTTGCTTCCCCAGGGATAACTTTGCTTGTTACGGCGGTTTTTTCATTCTTGATATTTTCAAGAGATTGTTGAGCTTCTCTCAAATTACTGTCCAATAATGCCAAGTCAGTTGATAGTTGATCGACCTGGGTTGATAGTTGATTATTTTTTGCTAAAACCCGATCGAAATCCTTGTCTGTTTTTATCAGGGAAAGACCAAAATAAATCAAAGATACAATAAAAATTGAAATTAACGGGAAAAACAAACTCTTAATAAAACGATTCACATTATCTCCTAGTTTTAATATTTTAAAACGCAGCTATCTTCAAGCTGCGATTCCCAATACGCTAGGGAAAGCGCCTCTCGACCGAAGGATTTTATTTAAGAAATCGGTTTTCTGGCTTGATCTCATTCAGTATTATCCCTCGACAAGCTCGGGATAAAATTTCTGAAGAAATTTTACAGTAGCGGGACTGCGCCGGATTTACACCGGACTTGCCCAATTTCTTAAAGACAAATAAATAATAACAAAAAAAATTATTTATACAAATTTTTAAATAATGCGTCCCGGCGGTGCCGGGACGCTAGCCGAAGCAAGAGAGCGGTAGCTGCATTTGACAGCTTCCTAGGAAAATTGAGATTATCCGCTGGTATGGACCAGGCGGAGGCCCGGGCTCGATCTCAGTCCCAAAGTCTAGGCTGAGCTGCCTTGGCTCAAGTATCAGTCGTGGATCGATCTTGCGCCCCTCTCCGTTGTAGAGCGCAAGAGAAACCCGTCCCTGACAGGCAGTGTTCCAGAGCGGACAGTTTACGCAGTCGACCTGGCGACAGCGCATTCTTCCCTGAAGCCAGAGTGTTTCGTGCAATGCAGCCGGATCGATGGAGTGTTCCTTGCAGGCCATTCTCCAGAGCCAGATCGAAGCGTTTATTGCCGCGTCGGCGTTGACTGGACCCTGGATGTTTGGTAGCAGCCCAAAGCCGAGGGTTTGCGCTAACACGTGACGGTCGACGGCGATACCGATTTCCGTCAGATCTAGGTGTCTGGCCAATCCTGATCTCTGCATTCTCGCCAGGAAAAGGGGTGTGGTCTTCGGTCCTAGACCGGGAAACTCTGTCCGCAAGCGTTTGTAGACCTCGCCAGTCGGACCTCCAACCATTGAGAGCACCGAGCCGCCAAAGTTGTTCTCCAGGCGGTTGTGACTGTGTACCCAATGGCTAGCAACTTGACCAGCGTATGGGTGACCGCAAGACACGAGGTAGTCAGCGGTCAAGTCGTAGTGGGTTTGTGGCTGGCTTTGCTCTACTTCTGGTTGATGGTAATGCTCCTCGTAGTCGTCACTGAATGGGTCGACGAAGTAATCTTCGAACCCATTTTGGTAGAGCGGAGGCTCTTCTTCTCGGTGCCAGCTTACGACTTCCGTCAGGCCGCCTTTGGCGATGATATCATAGGCGATTTTGCCGCCGAACTGCAGCGAGTCGATGCCCCGATCAACCATTGACCAGAAAAGTGTCAATCGGGCCGATTCCTCGGCAGACAGATTGACACCAAACTGCTTTGGCGCTACCAGGAACATTGCTGCTGGATCGTGCTTCCCGCCAAACGGGTATTCCCCTCTGGATCGAGCTTCCAGGAGGAACTTCGCCACTTCGGCAGCGCGGGTAACAGAATCCTCCAGTACTTTGCCTGTTGGCAGGTACTTGGGTTTACCCATCTCTAAGCTCCTCCTTTTTTTGTTGTCTATGTACCGCTTCCTAGCCAATGAGAAATTGATTAGTAATCAATTCCCCTTTTGGCTTGAATGCCAATATCATATGGGTGCTTGATGTTTTTCATCTCGGTAACCAGATCAGCAATTTCTAAAATTTCTTCTGGCGCATTTCGGCCGGTAAGAATCACCGTTTGTCTAACCGGCCTGTCGTTTAATATTTTTATGATCTCCCCCGCCTCCACGAGGTCATAAGAAATTGCGTTATTTATTTCATCCAATATCAGCACGTCATGTTCGTCTTTATTGATTAATGTCTTTAACATTTTTAATGATTTTAAACATGATGATTTATGTTGATTATTTGGTAAGCCAATGGATGCAATCTTTGAATCATGTGTTTGGTAGATATCAATCTGTTTTATCGATTCTAAAAATTTCCATTCACCTATCTCTTTATAGCCTTTAATAAACTGAATGACTGCAATTTTTTTTCGCCAACCAGCGGCCCTGATTGCCAATCCGATTGCGGCAGTTGTTTTGCCCTTACCTTCTCCAGTGTAGACAATCACTAGACCGGCAGGTTTTTTAATTTTATTATTTTTTGCAGACATTTTTATTGTTTGGTGATATTGATATCAAATAGTTGCAAATTGGCCAATGTTAACCGCATTTAGAATAGCCGCAACCATGGCAGACAAAACATCCGCTTTCATAGTCAACTTGCCCACCACAATCAGGGCAGGTTTCAGTTAGTAGCCGATCTTGATCAATCGTGAGGTTTTTTTTAACAGTCTCGGTTTTTTTTGTCTTATCTTCCTGAAAATCAAGGTTTAATTTTTTTGATCTTTCAACATATCTGGCGATCGCTTTGCCGATAGCATCTGGACAAGACAATACCAATTCGCCATTTTGCCAAACTGGGCTAGAACCCCTAATACCCTTGAGATGTTTGGCGATGATTGATGGTTCTACCCTGGATCGCAGCGCAATTGATATTAGTCTGCCGAGTGCTTCATTCATCGCTGCAGCTTCACCACCAGATTTCCCGACCCTGACAAATATCTCATTCATGCCCTCCTGGTCTTCGTTGATTGTTATATACATATCCCCGAGTCCAGTAGGAATTTTTTCTGTTGTACCAACAACCACAAGTGGTCTCGGTCGTGGTTTAACCTTTGTTTCATAGATAATTTCTGATTCCGTGTTATCCCCTTCTGTCTCACTCTTAGTTTTACCAGTTGAGAGAACTTGCTCGTTGCGTGATCCGTCACGATAGACAGTAACTCCTTTGCAGCCAGTCTCATACGCTAGCATGTAGGCATCTAATATGTCTTCTCTGGTGGCAGAGTTGGGAAAGTTTATAGTTTTTGAGACTGCGTTATCAACATATTCCTGAAAAGCAGCTTGTATTTCAATGTGCTGCTTGGGCTTTACATCATGAGCGGTAATGAAAACGTCCTTTACTTTTTTCGGGATTTCGTCAAATTCATGAATGCTGCCACTATCAGCAATTTTTTTCATCAGTTCTTCAGAGTAAAAGCCCTGTTCTTTGGCAATTTTTTCAAATTCTGGGTTGACCTCGATCAGTATATCGTTGTCCATCACATTTCTCTGGTAGCAAACTGCAAATAGTGGTTCAATTCCTGAGGAAGCGTTGGCAATTATACTGATAGTACCTGTTGGCGCAATTGTTGTAGTTGTTGCATTTCGGAGCGGTTTCTCGTCTTTTTTGTTATATATTGATTTTTCAAAATTTGGAAATGATCCCCTCTCTTTGGCCAAAGTTCTCGACATCTCTTTTGATTCGCGGTCGATAAACTTCATTATTTTTTTTGCCAAGATGATTGCCTTTTCTGAATTGTAGGGAATATCAAGTTTTATTAATAGATCAGCAAAACCCATAATTCCAAGACCAATTTTCCTATTTGCCCGTGTAATTTTATCAATCTGCTCCAGTGGATAATTA
>JAQVAO010000041.1 GCA_028690755.1 Patescibacteria group bacterium
TTTTATCGGGCGAAGAAATGGCAGCGATAAACTCACAAATAAAAAAACGCGAAACTCGCCGCCAAACCGAAATGCCAAAAATTTCGGCTGAAATTTATCGCATCCTCGACCAAGCTCGAAGCGACCGACATCTTCAAACCCATCACCTGTCAGTAGTATTAGAAAGCTACGAAGCGCTTAAACACCGCGAGGGGGTTACGGAAGCGGAGATTCAGCAGAGAACAGTGATGGCTGCCAATCAGATAATGGCAGAAAAAACCGGACTCTATCTTTCGTCAAATGGTGAATTCGCTGATTTTCTTTGGGCAAATATCGAAGTCACTAGCGACGAGAACTTACAACGAATTTTCGAGACTAGCGAAAAACCGGAGATCAAAAAAATTATTGAGAAAATAATTTCTACCGACGGCGAAGAGCAACAGGAACAGATCAAAGAGCTTCGTCATGATTGCCCGCAACTAGTTCGCTTTGTTGAATCAAACAAAGTTTTCTTTGATCTTGCAAGCGAGAGATTATCGGATAAAGCAGCGCTGAAAGAAAAAATTGGAAAGAATGTCGCTCGAGGGGCAGAACTAGGCGACGATGAAGAGGATTTCTTTGGGTATTATGAGCAGGGCTTTTACGAACCGGGAACACCAGTACAAACCAATCAAAGTGGTCAATCCAAGGAGCAGCGGGAAAATTTCTGGGGCACAGCACTCGAACTTGCTGGTGCGATCGGCGGTGAAATGGAAAGTGTAACTCTAATTTCAGAAATAACAAGAAGCAAGGCCGCCTAATTTACCATTAGTTAGAAAAATTTGTTACAATAGACTTAGTCCATAAAGTCTATAAAGTCAAAAGCACAAAGTTCTATGAAGATAAATAGATTTGAGGACATATTAGCTTGGCAAAAGGCGATAAATTTTGCAGTGGATTGTCGCCAAGTGTTCAAGGGATGTAATGATTTTGCTTTTCTAGACCAGTTGTTTCGCGCTGTCCTGTCAATATCTAACAACATTGCAGAAGGTTATGAGCGGATGGGCGACAAAGAGTTTCGAAAATTTCTTTTTATCGCTAAAGGGTCATGTGGCGAAGTCAGATCAATGCTTCACCTTTCAAAAAAACTCGGATATATTCGAGCAGAAGCAGATGAATTATTCAGGCAGTGTGAAGAAATATCAAAGATAATTTCCGGTTTAATCAAATCAACCCGTTCCTAACACCTTCGACTTTACAGACTTTCAACTTTTAACTTACATCATGCAATTCAAAGTACCACAAAAAATTGACATCGAAGACAAGATTGTCGGGCCGCTAACGATGGTCCAGTTTGTTTATGCCGTTGTTGGTGGAGGAATATCCTACTTTTTTCTGACTTCGGTTCCCGCACCATTCAGCTACATATTGGCGATACCGATGGCGATATTTACTTTCTGTCTGGCGTTTGTCAAAGTTAATGGCCAACCTTTTACAAATTTTCTCAAAAATGCTATCGCTTACGTTTTCAATCCAAAAACTCGGATTTGGAATAAAGGTGGCGCAAATGTTCATGTTGAAATATATCAGCCCAAAACCGCCAAAAAGGTTGACCCATATGAGAACAAAAGATACAGCAAAGAAGACTTTGAGAGAATTGCCGAGATATTGGACAAACGCGGCCGTGTCGGGCAAAGACCAGTTGGCCCACAGTAGAGATTTTTGTTTCACAAACTAAGGAGGGGAAGTGCCAGGAGGGCAGGGACAAAAAATTGCCGCTTCGACGCAGGAGAATCTGGAGATCGCCGGCATTGAAGACGGAATAGTAATATTGCGAGACGGATCGTACCGCCTGGTTTTTGAAGTCACGGCGATAAACTTTGGACTAAAAAGCGAGCGAGAGCAAAACTCGATCATTTTTCAATTTCAGGGGTTTTTAAACTCGCTTCATTTTCCGATTCAGGTATTGGTCCAATCACGCTAACTTGACCTCACCCCATATTTGGCCAAACTAAAAAAACGCGCTGATGGTCAAACTAACGAACTTTTAAAGATGCAGACACTGAACTATACCGATTTCATCTCCGAGTTGATCAACATGGCAAACATCATGAAAAAGCGTTTTTATGTCGTCATCGGCTGGGAAAATATTGAACTGCAAAAATTAAGCTTAGTTGATCGACTTTTGAACCGCGGTAACAGCGTCTCTTTATTAAAAATATCTGAAAAAGAGTTTAAAACCAGAAGCAATGAGCTTCGAGAAAGAGGCAGTGTCATCGCTTCCGGGCTGGGCTCAATTGGTCTACACTGTAAACAGCTTGGTACCAAGGAGTTGATCGAACTTTATTACAACTTTTACAACCCGGGTATTGCCGACAAAGAAAGATTGGGTGATCTGGAAAATCTACAGGCCAGTGTCGTCAGTGGCAGCAGTAAAGAATTTAGCGTGGAAAAACCACACAACACATCAGATGAAACTCCGGTGATCGATAATACTAACTATGTCAGAGAACAGGACAAGGCAAAAAGACGAGCGGAAGCAGTAGAAAAAATGCAAACCGGAGATCAAGCTCAGCAAACACCAGCAAATCAGCCAGCGGAGACAACTACAAACAAAGAGGCTGACCAAGCAAGTGATAAATTAAACGTCAGTCAGTCCCCTCCACCAGCGACAAATAGTCAACCAACAAATAAATTATAAATATGGACGACAATACTCAAAACAACCCAAGCAGTAGTAATCCACAAGCCTCCGGCCAACCACAGCCAAGTGGTAGCTTTGGCTCCCCATCCGCTAGCCC
The DNA here is from genome assembly GCA_028690755.1 of Patescibacteria group bacterium. Taxonomy (GTDB): domain Bacteria; phylum Patescibacteriota; class UBA1384; order XYA2-FULL-43-10; family CAINNR01; genus JAQVAO01. The sequence goes on from JAQVAO010000041.1 coordinate 2,760, forward strand.
AACATTCAATCAAGCAGCTAGCGATAATGACTTTTGGCAGTCAGGAAACAAGGCGGGGCAAGCTACCAACTCAGCAGGCAACCAGCAGGCGACTGGCGAATTTAAGCTTCCGCCACAGGGAATCGAGATAAAACAGACACCAAAGCCGGCAGCTCCTATTGCGCCAGCTCCAGAAACCGTTAGCCAGCCACAACAAACGGTTGCAGAACCCAAACAACCAGAGGAGGTTGACCCTCGGACAGTTGCCCAAATAAATCTCGAATCGCGTGAAGCAGAAAAGATTTTCCGGCAGGGTATGCTGACTGTTCGCGACATTATCGCTCCAGCCTCGTTTGTGATGAACCCTGGGTTTCTTCGCCTCGGAGATACTTTTTGTAAAACTCTTTTTGTCTATACATACCCGCGCTACCTTGAAGCCAACTGGCTCTCACCGATAATAAATTATGATATTACGATGGATATTGGCCTTCATATTCACCCCCTTGAAACCGTGAATGTAATGAAAGATCTGAAAAATCAGGTCGGTAAAATTCAATCTTCAATGATGATCGCTCAGGAAAAAGGCTCTCCCAGAGATCCAGAGCTGGAAACTGCTCTCGGGGATGTCGAAGCACTGCGCGATGTCCTGCAGCGCGGAGAGGTTCGCCTTTTCCAGCTTGGTCTTTACTTCACTATCTATGCTCATACACTCGAGGAGTTGAACACTCTCACTAAGCAGTTAGAGTCAACTCTCGGCGGTATGCTAATTTACACCAAGGAAACAATGCTTCAGATGAATGATGGCTTTGTCGCAACCGCTCCAATGATGCGCGACAATATCTCGGTTCTTAGAAACTTGGACACCGGGTCTGTGTCTTCTGTCTTCCCCTTTACTTCTTCAGAGCTCACCCAGGAAGATGGAATCCTCTACGGCATAAACCGCCACAATAACTCGCTAGTTATATTCGACCGCTTTGATCTTGAAAACGCTAACGCTGTTGTTTTTGCCAAATCCGGCTCAGGTAAATCTTACATGGTCAAACTCGAAGCGCTTCGCAGCCTGATGTACGGCACCGACATTATCATCGTCGATCCTGAAAGCGAGTACAAAAACCTCTGTGACGCCGTTGGCGGTAGCTATTTGCGCTATTCACTTAATTCAAAACAAAGAATTAATCCCTTTGATCTCCCGCGTGGCCTCGATCCGACAAAAGAGTCCGGTGAAGACGTTTTGCGCTCAAATATCTCTTCGGTTCACGGTTTGATCAATCTGATGGTTGGCGGCTTGACACCAGAAGAGGACGCCGTAGTTGAAAAAGCGCTCTATGAGGCCTATGCACTGAAAGACATCACCACCGATCCGGAGAGTCAAAGAAACGAACCGCCAATCATGCAAGATTTTTACAATGTGCTTTCAAACATGAACGGCACTGAGAGCATTACCAGAAGACTATCAAAATTTGTTGAGGGAACTTTCGCTGGGCTCTTTAACGCTCCGACCAACTTTGAACTAAAACCGGGATTTGTAGTCTTCTCAGTTCGCGATCTCGAAGAGCAGCTGCGACCGGTAGCAATGTATACGATCTTAAATTATATCTGGACCAAGATTCGCATGGATATGCGTCGACGTTTGATGATAATTGATGAGGCCTGGTGGATGATGCAATACGAAGATTCAGCCAAATTTCTCCACGGTCTGGCAAAACGCGCCCGAAAGTATTACCTCGGGCTAACGATTATCAGCCAGGATGTTGAGGATTTTCTCTCTTCAAGATTTGGTAAAGCGATCGTTTCCAACTCCTCGATGCAAATTCTTCTGAAGCAATCAACCGCTTCTGTTGACATTGTCGCGGAAACTTTTGGATTGACTGAGGGAGAGAAATATCTATTACTCGAAAGCGATGTTGGAGAGGGTCTTTTCTTTGCCGGGCTGAATCACGTAGCGATCAAAGTTATCGCCTCCTATTCCGAGGATCAGATTATTACCACCAACCCAGAACAGCTTTTAGCCCAATCCGGCGAGACCCCAACCGATCAAGAAACAATGTAACTTAAATAAAATTCTAATATCTAAATCCTAAATTCTAGACAAATTAGAATGTCCAAAATCGTAAAACAAAATTTCGATTTAGAAGAACGAACAATGGAATTTGCCAAAAATGTCAGAAGATTTATTAAGTTATTGGGCAAAAGCCAATCGAATATTGAGGACAGCAAGCAGCTGATAAGATCATCAGGATCAATTGCGGCAAATTATATTGAGGCAAATGAGAGTTTAAGCAAAAAAGATTTTTTGATGAGAATAAAAATTTGTCGCAAAGAAGCAAAAGAGAGCATTCTTTGGCTCAATCTGATTGAAACTGATAACAAAAACAAAGCTAAACTTATAGCAGAAGCAAGTGAATTAATGAAAATTTTTGGGTCAATTGTTACAAAATGCCAGGTTTAAGTATTTATTAATTTGAATTTTGTTATTGTTTAGAATTTAGAGTTTAGTGCTTAGGATTTAATCTTATGGCAGAAAATATTGAGATACCAGGGGCCACCGGCAAATCCCAAGAAGCTCAAACCAGTGCTGGTAATGGCGCAACAGCAAAAATTTCCTCGATGCTTAAAGGGCTACAAAATTTTAATGTGGCCGATTTTGTTAAAGGCAAACCGGGGCAATGGCAGAAAATGGCCGTGGTTGCAGTAGTGGTGGTCATAGTTATGGGACTCGGCGCTGTGATGATGTGGGGCCTCGCCCTTTGGGCCTTAGCCAACTCTTTCGGTGACCCAAGTGGAAGCTA
>JAQVAO010000042.1 GCA_028690755.1 Patescibacteria group bacterium
AATGGAAAAGAAGATTCCAACAGAAATTATCGAAAAAACTCTATCGGAAAATCCCGATGAATATTCAGAAATAGAAGAGCTAGCCGAGAGGTGGCTAGCCAGAAATAAGAAAGTTCCAAAGGAAAAAATTTATGAAAAATTATCCCGCCATCTAATATCTCGCGGTTTTGAGTGGGAGAAGGTTCGAGAGGTTGTTGACCAGCAAGCGAAAAAACTTCTCAATTAAGATTTTTTTTGCTAATATTCTAGCTGTTGTAACTGAGGTAGATGGAGGGCTAAGCTCCATCTATTTTAGTTATTAGCACATCACAAAACGAAATGAGGGATGACAGATGATTAGGCGCTATACACCAAAGGAGATGGGGGGTCACTGGTCAGACCAGTCGAAGTACGACCACAAGTGAGAATGTCGCTTGCTGATGCAATCGCGAAGGGAGGATAGTGAACAGCAGTAGCATACAAGTTGCTTATACAAGGAGGAGACACCAAGATGGCCGTTATACCGCCGAAAGTTGTAGATAGTGACTTCAGCACCGATCTGATCAATCGTGGCTACGAACTGGCTTACCGCGGCAAGGTCGGTGAGCTCTATCGAGCCCCGGGTAAGGCAGAGCAACTACTGATGGTCCGGTCGGACCGACTGTCGATCTTCGACTTCGTTCTGCCCGTGACCGTCCCCTACAAGGGCGAAGTACTGATCGCCCTTACCCACTTCTGGCTGACGCAGGTCTTCCCGGACATCCCTAACCACCTTCTGGCCTGGGGTACCGAGGAGGAACGCTGGACGACTGCCGGCTGGAAGATGGACGACGTACTGAAGCTGCCACTCGAGCGCACGCTGCTGATCAAGGAGGCGGATGTCTGGCCATGGGAGATGATCTTCCGTCATCATGTCGGCGGCAGCGTCTGGAAGCAGTACCAGACCGATAGCACCGCCGGTGGCAACCAGATTCCGGCTGGTCTCTCCAAGTGGCAGAAGCTCGACAGCCCGATCTTCACGCCGACAACCAAGGCGGAGTCCGGGCACGATGTCGCTGTTACAGTCGCTGACTACGCTCAGGAGACCGGCGACTTCGGCATGATGCTTTCACAGATCTGTGGCGACATCTACGCCCGGGCCTACGAGTACGCCGCCCGTCGGAACCTGCTGGTCCTCGATACCAAGTTCGAGGTCAGCCCAGACGGCGAGTTCCTCGATGAGGTGCTGACTCCGGACTCCTCGCGGTATACCACGGTCGAGGATCTCGAGTCGGCGATCGCTGAGGGCCGTGACCCAGTCTTCTATGACAAGGAGCCGGTCCGCATCTGGGGGCGGGCGCTCGAGACCCCTTGGGGAACTGGTCTGCAGAGCCTCGATCCGACCGATGACTCTCACCTCGACTTCGTCGAGGAGCTCGAGGTGCCGGCGGCGGTGGCCGACGACTGCTCAGACCGCTACCTGCAGATCTTCGAGATGATCACCGGCTATCAGTTGGTGGACTACCAGGAACAGTTCCTGGGCATCAACTGACGCCAACAATCACACAGTCGTGGGGCCGCGTAAGCGGCCCCACTTTCTTTTTTCAAAACTATCAAGTATAATTATTAAAGAAGTTCAGATCTCTTTTTTGTTAATCGGAGGGGATAATGGCAAAACAAGCAATCAAACCTTTTGTTCTCTGGTTTTCTGAAGTTTCTAAAAATGATATTGCCAAAGTTGGTGGTAAAGGGGCAAATCTCGGTGAACTTGCCCGTGCCGGTTTTCCAGTGCCAAATGGTTTTATCGTTACCGCTGATGCCTATTATTATTTTTTGCAACAGACAAAGCTTGCTCCAGCAATTGAGAAAACATTGCGCAATATCAATCCTGAAGACTCAAAAAAACTAAATGCAGTTTCAAAGGTAATCAAAACCTACATTCTCAAAGCGGCGATGCCAACCGATCTGAAAAATCAGATAATCTCTGCTTGCAAGCAGCTTGGAGATGTTCCGGTCGCTGTTCGTTCTTCAGCCACGGCTGAGGATTTACCTGAGGCCTCATTTGCTGGCCAACAAGCGACATTTTTAAATATTGATGGTGAAGAAGCGATCGTCGAAGCGGTGCAGAAGTGTTTTGCTTCTCTTTTTGAAGCGCGAGCGATCTATTACCGGATCGCTAATAAATTTAATCACATGAAAGTTGGTCTGGCTGTGCCGGTGCAACTCATGGTTCAATCCGAACGTTCGGGAATAATGTTTACCGTTGATCCGGTCTCTGGCGATACAAATCGAATAATGATCGAAGCCGGTTATGGCTTGGGTGAAGCGATAGTTTCCGGTTCAGTTACTCCTGATGTTTACATTTTTGATAAAACGACAGAAAAAATTGTTTCAAAAGAGGTGAACAGTCAAGATTGGAAAATCGTCCGTGATCCTCGCGGTGGAGACAAACATGTTTCGGTCCCGATTGCTGACAGGAAAGATCAGAAGATGTCTGATAGCGAAATTATCGAGCTGGCAAAATTGGGTAAAAAAATCGAGCAACATTATAATGCGCCACAGGACACAGAGTTTGCGATCGCCGGTGGCAAAATTTATATGGTTCAGTCACGGCCGATAACAACGCTGGATAAGTCACAAGTTGAAAGTGAAAAGTCAAAAGTCCAAGGAAGTGAATCTGTCGAGGCGAATCAAGCTGAAGTTTTGCTTCGCGGTGCTGCTGCCTCCCTTGGTGTCGCAACAGGCCCGGTTAAAGTTATACATCATCACGAAGAGATCGATAAGGTAAAAGAGGGCGAGGTTTTGGTAACAGAAATGACGACGCCTGATTTTGTTCCGGCGATGAAGCGGGCGGCAGGAATTGTGACTGACACCGGTGGTCGGACCTGTCATGCCGCGATTGTTTCTAGAGAACTTGGAATTCCTTGTGTTGTTGGTACTTCGACAGCGACCTCAAAATTAAAAACTGGACAGATTGTTACTGTTGATGGTTCAAAAGGTTTAGTTTACAAAGGGGTGATTAAGATCGCCGCTAAAAATCAGCTTCCGATCGCCAATGGTCGCTCTGGATCGGTCAGTGGTTCTGCACTTTCTGAAGAAATTCCGATTACTGGAACAAAAGTCTATGTTAACATCGCTGAGCCGGAAGCGGCGGAGGAGGCAGCGAAATTACCCGTTGATGGCGTTGGCTTGCTCCGAGCCGAATTTATCATCGCGGCGATCGGTGAACATCCGAAAGCGATGATTGATGCCGGCCGCGGGGAAGAGTTTAGTAAAAAATTGGCCGATGGTGTGGCAAGAATTGCCGGAGCATTTGCTCCCAGGCCGGTAATATATCGGGCAACAGATTTTAAAACTAACGAATACCGTGGTCTTAAAGGTGGCGATAAATATGAGGGAGAGGAAGATAATCCGATGATTGGCATGCGTGGTGCCCTGCGCTATATCACTAATCCAGATGTTTTCAATCTAGAGCTTGCAGCCCTGAAATTTATTCGGGAAAAAATGGATTTAACCAACCTTCATCTAATGATTCCTTTTGTTCGGACAGTAGATGAGATGAAAAAATGCAAAGAGTTGGTTGAAGCGGCGGGGCTCCACCGTGGTCCAGATTTCAAGCTTTGGATGATGGTTGAAGTGCCATCAAATGTGATACTTCTGGAAAAGTTTATTGATATCGGGATTGATGGAATATCGCTTGGAACAAATGATCTAACCCAGCTCACACTTGGGGTTGATCGCGATAATCAAAAATTAGCCAAGGTTTTTGACGAACGCGATGAAGCGGTCGAAATGTCAGTTGCTTATGTCGTTAAAACCTGCCGTCGCCGGGGTGTTACAACCTCTGTCTGTGGCCAGGCTCCAAGCACTTTCCCTGAATTTACCGAAATGATGGTCAAAAATGGCGCAACTTCTGTTTCCGTTACTCCCGATGTGGCGATTCAAACAAGAAAGATCATTGCTTCAGTTGAAAAGCGCCTATTAATGCAAAATATAATCGATCGGTGATGAAAAAAACTTCTAAAAAGATATTCATTGTCATTATTATTTTTTTGTTTATTTTGATTTGGGCTTATTTAACCAAATCAGGCGTAATAGCAAATTTTTTGGGGATACAAGCTCTTGAACCCAATGCTGTAGTTGTGCCTGGTTCTGGCAACAATTCTTTGCCTGGGAGTATAAATCCAGGGATTGAATTTAAGCCCGTGATATATCTCTATCCAACTGAAGAAAAAAACGTTTCTGTCAAATTGGATTATCAAGGCGATCTAATCTCTACGTATCCCAAATATGAAAACGGTTGGAAAGTAGCGGCTCATCCAGACGGGAGGATTATTAACGAGGCTGATGGCAGGGAATATAGCTATCTATTTTGGGAAGGGGAAAGCAGCCACCCTGTCGACTACGATTTGAGTCAGGGTTTTGTTGTTCGTGGCTCGGAAACTGCCGAATTTTTGCAAGAGAAATTGACATTTTTGGGGCTGACACCAAAAGAATTCAATGAATTTATAGTTTTTTGGTTGCCGCAGATGGAGAAAAATAATTATAATCTGATTCATTTTGCCAGTGATTGTGAATATTCTGATCGGGCAAAGCTGGATATAGTGCCAAAACCAGATTCAATGCAGAGAGTATTTATGGTTTTTAAGTCGTTGGAAGAAAATGCCGATATCCAAGAACAGGTTTTACAGCCTTTTTCTCGAGTCGGTTTTTCGGTTGTTGAATGGGGCGGCACTGAAGTTAAGTAGGCTGATTCTAATTGATTAAGCGTCAAAACATTTAAATAAAAGAGCAGGATTTTGACTTCCTGTTTTTTTATTTGTATATTCTAGTTGACTGTGAAACTTGGGAGGTGGTGTCGGGATCAGGCAACGCCCCCATTGCCCTGTTTTGCGGCCGCGGCCGCAAAACAGAAAACTTCCGTTGGCTGTCGGCGGTTTTTCCTCCTCACCGCCAAAAGATGGCCAACGGTGCCATACATAGGCTGGAGCCGGTGTCGCTCCAGCCATTTTCATTCCCGATCATTTATGTTATATTTCTGGTACTTTCTGTTACAGGGAGGAAGATTCATGGCTCGAGCCGCTGGTCGAAGAGTTCCGCCCAGTCGTAAGCCGTCGAAAGTCAATGCAGAGCCGGAGGTGAAGGCGAGAAGACAGAAGAAGCAGAAGAAGGGCAGCAACGGCCACGGCAAGAAGAAGTGATCTGAGCACTGGTCCGAGCCTCGGCACAACGCCGGGGCATTTATTTTTGAGCTCAATTTTGCTAAGATCAGAGTGTTTGGAGAGGTCGCATAGTTGGTCTAGTGCGCGCGCTTGGAAAGCGCGTAAGGCCGCAAGGTCTTCAAGGGTTCGAATCCCTTCCTCTCCGCCAAAAGAGACAAGATTAGAATTTTGGGGCTGTAGGTCCAAAATCGCTCTGAAAAACGGGCTAAATACGGTGTTCGAATAACCATTTCGGCCATATGGCATTCCAGAGGGGAATATCGAACACAGGAGCATTCTAATCTGTCCGATATCTGGT
>JAQVAO010000043.1 GCA_028690755.1 Patescibacteria group bacterium
TTGTATCTTTCTTTTTCAATTCTTCTGAATACAAATCCTTAAGCAGTGACATCAATGAACCGGCAGCCGGCAGAGTTTCTATATCAAAAAATAATTTTTTAATCTTTTCTCCTTTTTTAATATCTAGATCATTTTACCAGAGGGCAGAAAATTTTAAAACACTAATTAGAATTAAAAAAATATTTAGGCCATTTTTAAATATTTGCTATAGTATAAATATGGGTTACAGAGAAGTTGAATGGAAAAAATTGTTGGAAATTTCTAGGCAAACCCTTTTATTTTACTTCGAATGCGGAAAAAAACTTGAAATAGACACGAAAAAGCTAAATAAAAAATTTCTAGAGAAAAAAGCAACTTTTGTCACCTTGACCCTATGCGAGCAGCTCAAGGGATGCGTCGGCAATATCCTACCAAAATTCCCTCTTTACAAGGATGTCATCAACAATTCTCTTTCCGCAGCCTTTGCTGACCCAAGATTTCCCAATTTAGAAAAAGATAAGCTGAACAACACAAAAATCGAGATATCGGTGCTTTCAAAGCCTAAAAGAATTATTTTTGATAGCACAGAGGATCTTCTGAAAAAAATTAAACCCTTCGAACATGGAATTATCTTACAGTCAAGCTTTCATCAAGCAACATTTTTGCCTCAGGTCTGGGAAGATCTACCGGACAAAAGAGATTTTTTGACAAATTTATCGATTAAGGCCGGATTGTCAACAGATGCTTGGCAGGATCCAGAGATAGAATATTTCTATTATACAATCGAACACTTTTCTGAGTAATTAAAAACAGCCCCATAGATTTTTGTATTGGGACTGTTTTTAAATTTTTATTCGCCTGAGTCCGAGATAGCGATAATCAGCGCAATCACACCAACAATGATTTTCGCCCATGAATGCCATGCTGGTTCGGTTGCAAGCGTCCAGCTTGGAATTAAGGCAGCAACACCCATGAGAGTTACCAAGACGCCAACGATTCCAAGTACAATTCTTGACATAGTGGCCTCCAATTAATTATTCTTATTCGTATTCTAAATATTATCAATAATAATGTCAAGAAGCGCTGGAAGCAAGTCTTGACCCGCTTCCAGCGCAACTATACTATTTTTCCCGAGTACAAAGCGACCAGACAGCAGAAACAGCAGCGATCAGTAGCCACGAGCTGGCTGAGAGCCAAACTGAAACCCCAATTGCATCGACTATGGCAAGCACAGCCGCCAAAGCCGATACGACACAAAGGGTAGTAGACAACATTGCGTTTTTCATCTTTCCCTTGTTTTTAATGATATCTACGTCTATTGTACACAAATAAATTCAATAAATTCAAGCTATTCGTCTGAAAGACGAAATTTCCAGATGGATATTCCCAGAGAAATAACAACCCAAGCTGTAACAATCATGATATTTTTCGGCTCAAAAAAAGGAGAGTTCCCCTCTAGCATCACACCACGCAAAATTCTAAGTAATGGGGCTAACGGCAAATATTGGACAATTAGATAAAGCCACTTGGGCAAAGAATCTATCGGGAAAAAAACTCCAGCCAAAAACATCATTGGAATCGTAATCGCCTGAGCCATGCCCTGAGCAGCGTCAGCGGTTTTTGAAAAAGAAGCGACAACAAAACCGATTGTTTGGAAAAGAAATGCACCAATCATCGCCATAACTACAATTACCAAGATATTTCCATAAATGTGAGCGCCAAAAAGGTATTTACCAACTGCTAAAATGATAGTTATCTGCAACAAATTGATCATTAGGCGCGAAATCACTTCTGCAAGAACGAATTTCCAACTTTTTACTGGTGTCGTGGTGATTCGTTTTAATATTTTGTCCTCCCGGTACTTAGCCATATTTACGCCAATACCAATAATCGATGAGTTCATCAGAGCAAGACCCAAAACCCCGGCTAAGATAAAATCAAAATATGTTAGTTCGCGATCTGTTACCGGCTCTAATTTCGAGGAAAAAATCGGCACAGAGTTTTGAATTTGAAAATTCACCGAGGTTAGGTATTGATTAACCAGAGCGGTCAACCCCGAGTACGACTGACTGCCAGGATCATAAATAATCTCTATCTGCAGGTCGTCTTGAGCAGGCAAAGAACCGAAATCTTCAGGAATATATACTGCTGCAGCAATTTTACCTTTTTTGATATCTTCTCTAGCGCTGTCAATATCGGTTCCATTCTGGATTATATACAAATCAGATTTTTCCAGAACCTCAGTTAGCCCGATAGCAATCTGGCTATCAGATTTATTCAATAGCGTCACAGTGCCAAGACTGGTGTTTTTGCCAAAAAATAGTCCGAAAATAAATGTAAACATCAACGGGAAAAATAACACCCAAAAAAGAGACTGACGGTTTCTGGCTAACATTTTTAAGTTAGAAATGAAAAGTTTCCACATATTTAGTCCTCAATAGTTTTTCCTGTAAGCTCTACAAACAAGTCTTCCAGAGTTGCGCGACCAACGGTTAGACTTTCTGGATTCATCATCTGAACAATATTTAACGCTTCGTTCATCTCTTTGTTGGTTTTAATTTTTAGAAGATATTTATTTTCCTTCCCGAATATATTTTCAACTACAGCCAAATTTTTGAGTTTTTTAAGCAACGTCGAGGATAACTTTTCTTTGATGAATGTGATAGTAAAAGGATATCTTGATCTTTCAATTAACTTATGGGTTTCATCCATAGCTAAAATTTTTCCTGATTCCATAATCGCTACTCGATCACAAAGAACTTCTGCTTCTTCCATATAATGTGTGGTGAGTACAACGGTTTTCCCCTGGGATTTGATCTTTGTTATTAAGTCCCAAAGATTGCGACGCGCGAGTGGATCAAGACCGGTAGTTGGCTCATCAAGAAAAACTATCTCTGGGTCATTTATTAAGCTAGCAATTATCGAAAAGCGCTGTTTCTGCCCACCAGATAGACTTCCAACATAGCTCGAGGATTTTTCCCTTAAATCAACCATTTCGAGAAGTTCATCGATATTTAAATTCTTCGAATAAAAGCTACCAAATAAAGATAAAATCTCACTCAGTGTTAGAAACTGGTAATAAGCCGATGATTGCAACTGAACACCAATCCGTTCTTTTATACACTCAAGTTTTTTCCTAACATCGCAATCTAGTACATTAATTTTGCCGGAAGTCGGTCTGCGTAATCCTTCAATCATTTCAAGAGTAGTAGTCTTGCCGGCGCCATTCTCTCCTAAAAGACCGAACACCTCTCCCTTGTTAACATAAAACGAGATATCATCAACAGCAGTTAGTTTGCCGTATTTTTTAACTAGATTTTTTACCTCAATAACTTTTTTCATACTTAGAGATTTTATCAGATTTTTTACAGACTGACAATCAAGTATAAATTACTCTTGTAAAATAAAATCACCCCGCGTATGCAGGGTGATTTTATTTAGAATCCTTAGTATGAACGTCGGAAACCGCCGCGGTCATCACCGCGATCTCTTTTTTCCGCACGTGGTCTAGCAACATTGACAACGATTTTGCGACCGTCAAGGTCAGCGCCATTCATTGCTTCAATTGCTTTTTGAGCTTGATCTGCATCAGCAACGGTTACAAAACCGAAACCTTTTGATCTGCCTTCGTTGAATTTGTCAGTAATAACTACTGCTTCAACAACTTCAACACCTTCGATTGCTGAGAAAACCTCACCAAGCTTGGCATTGTCGACAGAAAAAGGCAAATTACCAACGTAGAGTTTGCTATCTTCTGTTTGACCATCTCCTGATGCAGCTGGTTTCTCAGCTACTTCCTCAGAAGATTCTTCTTTGACATCATCAGAATCAGTTTCTTCAACTTCTTCTACGATGTCTTTGTCATCATCACTCATTCAAATCCTTCATCCCCAGAACACACTAGGTGTACGACGGGGAAAATTACAATTTCGATCGACCCCAAGTTTTAGACAACACTTTCGTTCCAAAGAGTCCTTAACGTCCCCTAAGTAAACTCTAGAGAGTCCTCAAACTTTCGACTTAATCTTAGCAGTATTACAGCCGGATGTCAATACGGGCGGGCAACATTGACAAATTACGCCATTTTGTTATAATCAAGGTGCTCAAAGTAATCAAGATGACAACCCCGCATACGCGGGGAGGAAAGTCCGGGCACCATTGGACAGGGTAGCCAGCAAGGAGACAAGCTGGTGGGGAGCGATCCCATGGATAGTGGCACAGAAACAATACCGCCTCACCTTCGGTGAGGTAAGGGTGAAAAGAGTGAGGTAAGAGCTCACAATCCCGAAACGTAAGAATCGGGAGCGGCAAAACTCCTGCCTGGTGCAAGTGGAACGGATCCGATGTATCACGATATGATTTTCGCGCCTGAAAGGGCAAGAATCTCTCTCAATTGCGTTCAACAATGGTACATTGTGAATCCCACGCGTAGATAGATGTCATCAAAACAGAACCCGGCTTATTGATTGCTTTGGGTTTTTGTATTTATCTCTGGTCAAACGCGAGCTTTTTTGGTAGTATATCCATTGGTGATCCCGGGTCGTCTACTCGCCCGCCATCGCAAGCATGAGCTTGCTCAGGCGTTGCGGGCGGGATGGTAGGACATTTATGTTTTATTTCACATATGTATTACAAAGCGATGAAGACAAAAAACATTATGTCGGCTGGACAGACGATTTGGAATCCCGAATCAATGAGCATAATTCCGGGAAAGTTAAATCTACATCCCCAAGAAAACCGTTTAAATTAGTTTACTTTGAAGCATGTGAGTCCAAATCTAAGGCCATAAAACGAGAAAAATATTTCAAAACAGGATTTGGCCGAAGATTTTTAACAAACAGAATATAATATACTCCCGGGTCGTCTAATGGTAGGACAGCTGGTTTTGGTCCAGTCAATTGGAGTTCGAATCTCTACCCGGGAACCAA
>JAQVAO010000044.1 GCA_028690755.1 Patescibacteria group bacterium
AATTTAGATATCTCGTATTATCTTAGCTAATTTTAGATCTTCCGTCAACAAAGACTTGATATTATTTCTGGTAAAAAACAAAAAAACCGCGATCCGAAGATCACGATCTTTTTGGTAGCCCCGGCGAGAATCGGTCACCGATATTCGCCTGCTGGCGAATTCCGCGACCCCGTCTCGGCGCCGTCGCGCCTCCGACTTTCGATTCCACCATTCAAAAAAATTCCAAACAAAAGTTTGAAATTTTTTTGGTAGCCTTGATGCACTTTGCTTCGAACACCTTTTGGTCTGGTTACAGAAACTAATGGTAAGTTATGACATTTAAATATCAATATCAGCACAAATTGTTCTATAAGATAGTAATTCTGGCTGAACAGTCGGGTCTGGAATCTTTTCCGACAATCAGACGAATTGACTTGTATAACAAGCCACAATGCCATACGATTATAATGTTTAATTTAAAAGGAGCAACAATGTCATTTGATGAAGCATCGCTTAAAGTACACAGAGAATTATCTGGGAAGATTTCAATCTTGCCAAAAGTTAAAATAAACGATATCAAAGATTTGGCAACATTTTACACTCCAGGTATCGCTGCGGTATCAAAGAAAATTGCAGAAAAAACATGCAATGTTTGGAAGTACACCTCAAGGTCAAACCTCGTTGCCGTTATATCTGACGGTTCTGCTGTTCTTGGTCTTGGCAATATAGGTCCAGAAGCAGCCCATCCGGTAATGGCAGGCAAGGCAGTTTTATTCAAGGAATTTGCAAATATTGACGCTTTTCCAATTTGTTTAGATACTCAAGACCCACAAAAAATAATTGAAACCTGCAAGATTTTAGCTCCCTCATTTGCAGGTATTAACTTAGAAGACATCTCTGCCCCTCGATGTTTCGAAATAGAGAGAGAGCTACAGGACATCAAGATTCCAGTTATGCACGACGACCAACACGGCACAGCTGTTGTCGTTTTGGCAGGACTCATCAATGCAACTAAAGTCACTGGCAAAAATCTTTCAAAATCAAAAATCGTCATTGTTGGTGTCGGGGCAGCTGGAACGGCAATTGCTCATATGGTTAATGATTTCACTAAAGGAAAAGCAGAAATTATTGCCGTTAATAGACAGGGAATGGTTTGTAATATTAATGACTTAGAAAATAGAAAAATCTGCGAAGCTGTAAATAAAAACAAAATTTCCGGAAAATTAGAAGATGCTCTTTTGGGTGCGGATATATTTATCGGAGTTTCGGCAGCTGGAGTTTTGAAAAAGAGTCTAGTTTCCAAGATGGCACCAAACCCAATCATTTTTGCCATGGCTAACCCTGTCCCTGAAATTATGCCCAATGAGGCCAAGGAAGCAGGAGCGATGATTGTGGCTACCGGACGCAGTGATTTTGCGAATCAGGTCAATAACGTTCTTGCCTTTCCAGGCATATTTAGAGGGGCACTTGACGCCAAGGCAACCAAAATTAGCAAAGAGATGCTTTTGGCCGCAGCACACGCGCTTGCGAACTGTGTCAAAAATCCCACAAAAGAGAAAATTCTTCCCAACCCTCTAGATAAATCTGTGGCACTTACTATTGCAGAAGCTGTAAAAAAAGAAGCTATAAAGCAAAAAATAGCTAGAGAGGCTTGTCGATAAATAACTATTTTGATCTCTTTCTTGGCTTGGGTTATCGTAATTTTAACGAAAAAATCTTGCGAAAGATTGCTTATATCCATACTGCACCGAGATATCTCAATGGCCAAATCTGTTAACAGGCAATTTTCTCGACACCTTTAAGCACTTTTATCGTTAACACCAAGCAGCACAGCGTAAGAATGGAATGTATTTTTTATTAGTAAGTGTATAATTGATACATATGGACAAAAAAACTATTCTAAGTATTGAGAATATATCAAAAACCTACAGGAATGAAGATATTCAAGTCCCTGCACTTATCGATGTATCGCTTGCGATAGAGGAGGGAGAGTTTGTTATGATCACTGGTCATAACGGTTCTGGCAAATCAACTCTTTTGCATCAGCTTGGATTATTAGATATGCCCGATAAGGGGAAAATAATATTAAATGATAGAGATGTCGTTTCTATGGATGAGGGCAATAGAACTAAGCTTAGGTTAAAATATCTTGGATATATCTTTCAGGAATATGCACTTATAGCAGAGCTAACCGCGCTTGAGAATGTAATGCTTCCAGCCATGTTAATCGGAAATAGCTGTGATGCTCGGAAAAAAGCTGTAGAGATTTTTCGTAAGGTCAATCTTGAAAAAAAGGTAAACAGATTGCCCGGCCAGCTTTCAGGCGGCGAACAGCAGAAGGTGGCTATTGCTAGGTCTTTAATCAACGACCCGGTGATTATTTTTGCAGACGAATCGACAGCTAATCTTGACACAACCGCCTCAGTGGAAGTGCTGGATCTTTTTAAGAAAATCAACGAAGAAGGCAGAACTATCGTGATGATAACTCACGAACAGGAAGAATTGAAATATGCTTCACGGCTTATCAAGTTATCAGATGGAAAAATATTATGAAAACAGAGTCCCGAATTCCCTTTTACTTAGCTTGGAAATATCTGCAACGCGGCAACAAATGGACACTGCTTTTAACAGTGTTCTTGATGGCTGTAGCTTTTGTGAATCTGATTTTTATGTCTTCTCTTTTGAATGGTATTGTCGATGGCTCAAATAAACAAATCATCAACACCATGACAGGAAATATTTATATTACTCCAGAAGATGGAAATGATGATATACCCAATCATGAAAACGTCATCAAGATAATTGAAAACACTGAAGGTGTAGAAGCGGCTAGTTTGGAAACATTTGTTCCAGCAAGCCTAGAATTTAATAACCACAAAGGCAACTGGACCATTTTAGCCATAGACCCAGACAAAGAGAAAAGTGTAACCACTATTTCTCAAAGTATGATAAGCGGGGAGTATCTTGAAACAGATGATACCGATTCCATCATTATCGGACGGCAAATTGCCGGAGGAGAGGGCGTAGAGCAAGATGCTTTTTCGCTCAAAGGAGCCGAAGTCGGCGACAAGGTCACACTATCCATGAATGGTTTTAAAGAAGATCTTACTGTTAAGGGAATTTTTAACACAAAATTCATAAATTCTGATAGCCAAGCTTTCATCACTAACAAAACTTTGTCGAAAATAATGCCGAATTACAGTTCCAATCCCAACATTATTATCGTTAAAACAAAAAATGGTGTTGTAGAACCAGATGTCATCAGTCAACTTAAAGAAAATAAAATTAATGAAAACATTTACACATGGGAAGAGGCTTCTGGGATTATGTCTAGCATAACTGAAAGCTTTTTAAGCATTAATATATTGATTAGCCTTGTCGGTGTATTAATTGCCGCAGTAACAATCTTTATTATCATCTATGTGGACATTATCAACAAGAGACGCGAAATAGGGATACTTAGAGCGATTGGCATAAAGCCGTACATAATCTTTACTAGTTATATAATCAAGGCTGCTGCATATTCTGTTGGTGGAGTAATTCTAGGATCAGCAGTTTTCTTCGGAGTGCTTGTCCCATATTTTAATCTTCATCCTTTTGCCTTGCCAATTTGCGATGCGGTTTTGGTTTTAACAAAAACTGATTTTATTGCTCGCGCTGAGACAATTATGTGGGTGGCGGTGATATCAGCACTAATCCCATCTGCTGCAGTTACTAGATCAAAAATTCTAACAGCTATTTTCGGAAAATAATTTTATAACGACTAGAAAAAGCTAAATTGTGAATAATCCTCACTAAGTCGACAAATATTATATTTATATTTAGAATTTTAGCGAGCCAGCATCTTTTACATAAATGAAATTGGAGTAAAAGTTGCTGAAGCGAACATCATAATACAACTAAAATATACAGATAATCTCTGTTTGAAAGAGTTCGCAGAGCTTGTTTAGTTGCATGACCTAATATTGTATTAATAAAAAACGAGCTAACAGAAGCTCTTTTTTAATTGAGTAAATTTGCCTATTCGAACACGAAAATGTATGTGCTATGAACAATATTTGTACGACAAATACCGTATATACCGTTTGGTAGCCCCGGCGGGAATCGAACCCGCGATCTCCTGGATGAAAACCAGGTATCCTAACCGCTAGACGACGGGGCCATAAAATAAAACTTGCCAGCCAAATGGTGAGTCGCCTGGGACTCGAACCCAGAACCAATAGCTTAAGAGGCTACTGCTCTACCATTGAGCTAGCGACCCGCTTCATTTAATTTGCTTAAACCAGCTTACACCGAGCAAATTTATTTGCGAGGTGGTACCCCAGGCAGGAATCGAACCTGCGACCCACTGCTTAGAAGGCAGTTGCTCTATCCACTGAGCTACTGGGGCTGGCCTGCCCGAAAAACACATGGTACGCCCTGAGGGATTCGAACCCCCGACCTCTTGGTCCGAAGCCAAGCGCTCTAATCCGCTGAGCTAAGGGCGCAAAAATGGGGTGACTAGTGGGACTTGAACCCACGACCTCCAGTGCCACAAACTGGCGCTCTAACCACCTGAGCTATAGTCACCATGGAGCGGGTAACGGGAGTCGAACCCGTGTCGCCACCTTGGAAGGGTGGAATAATAGCCACTATACCATACCCGCTGGTCGGGGAGACAGGACTCGAACCTGCGGCCTCATCGTCCCAAACGACGCGCGCTACCAACTGCGCCACTCCCCGAAGGAAAAGAAACTATTATTATTCTAGCAACAATAGGTATTTTACACAAAACTCCGCATAAGTCAAGCGTGATAACCTTGACATTTCTGATATTTTATGCTATATTGAAGGAGTCGCAAAAAATCTATACCTAGAAAGGGGTATGGATCATGTATCAGATTCGCGACCTTGGCGTAAGCCTATCGAGATCGGAAGA
>JAQVAO010000045.1 GCA_028690755.1 Patescibacteria group bacterium
TGATAATAATCGGCACCTTCAGGTTTTTCCATATTGGAAATCTGATCGTCAACAAAACCGCCTTCAGCGACAGTTTTACTAGTAATTATTTTTTCATCAGTTAACAAATCAGCAAAAATTCCCAGCTTATTGCCATAATAGGCCTTGAGAACAAATAGCCCAGCAATTACAACCGCCGTGGTGGCAACCACCAATAATATTTTAGTTCGGATTTTCATAACCCCCCAAGAATATTAAAAATAAAATTTATCTAAAAATATGTAACAAAAATAAAAGCAAATATTATTATCGCCACCCCTATTAATCGCCAAAAGGAGATTGTACCACCAGAGCCAAGATATTTTTCTACCCAATCAAATCTGCCTAGAATCTTATAAAGTGGGTAAGCGAAATAAATCGAAGTAAAACCAACTCCAACGATCAAAAAAAAGTAAAGAAACTTCATAACCGTATTATAACAAATATATTAAGCAAAAGAAAAAAATTGCTAAAGCATATTGTATTGACAAACCGAACCAGATAGAAGTTTTGATACTCTGAATTTTCGCGTGAAATGCGTGAAAATCTTTAAAAAACGCCAGTTTGCGTATCTTCTTTTTCCAAAGAGGTACATTGTCAATCAAGTCCGGCAATAATGCTCCAATAGCACCCCAAATCATAGCCGGGGTAGCTAACTTTGCATTGAGAAAATAGATCACAATTATTAAGGATAATAATAAATCGAAAGACACCAGCGCATACTGAGCTTTGGTATTGGGATCATTCTCATCTCTTCCAGCAACATCATCAGGACCATCACAGTGAGGAATCGAGTCAAGTAAAAAATGTGAAATAAATCCCAACAAAAAAGCTAGAGGAGGAAACCCAACCTCTTTACCAATTAGAGCCCCCAAAAGACCATGTGTTGTTACTAGCATAAAACTTATTATGGTGGCCGCTACTGGACTCGAACCAGTGGCCTCCTCGATGTGAACGAGGCGCTCTAACCAACTGAGCCAAGCGGCCAAATTACAAATAAAGTTTGGTGGACCTGAGGGGACTCGAACCCCTTACCTCTACAATGCGAATGTAGCGCTCTACCAGCTGAGCTACAGGCCCATACGAGCTTGATTATAGCGGAAAGCAGAACAATAAAAAAGACCAGATCAACACTGGAATTCTTATAATACAACTGTAAATTATTCTGGTGGGCATGGGAGGACTTGAACCTCCGACCCCGTCATTATCAGTGACGTGCTCTAACCAACTGAGCTACATGCCCGCGCTACACCAGTGAATTCTAACAAAAAAATGCTTTTATTTCAACAAAAAATCTGCAGAAATGCAGATTTTTTTCTTTAACCTCTAAATAGTGGCAACTTCGCCGTTTCGACCATGGGTCATTTATTAAATGACCTGTCTCCTTAGAAAGGAGGTGATCCATCCGCACCTTCCGGTACGGATACCTTGTTACGACTTAGTCCTGATCACCGATCCCACCGTGGTACCCTGTTGGGCACTTAAGATGTTACCGGCTTTCCTGACTTGACGGGCAGTGTGTACAAGACCCGAGAACGTATTCACCGTAGTATGGCTGACCTACGATTACTAGCGATTCCGGCTTCATGAGGGCGAGTTGCAGCCCTCAATCCGAACTGGGGGTAGTTTTATGGGATTAGCTCCACCTTACGGTATTGCAACCCTTTGTGACTACCCATTGTAACACGAGTGTCGCCCAGGACGTAAGAGCCACGCTGATCTGACGTCATCCCCACCTTCCTCCGACTTAACGCCGGCAGTCCTGTTTGAAAAATTCAACAAACAGCAGGGGTTGCGCTCGTTAACCGACTTAACGGGACACTTCATAGCACGAGCTGACGACGACCGTGCAACACCTGTCATCTGGCTCCCGAAGGCACCCCCCTATTTCTAGGGGGTTCCAGAGATGTCAAGTCCTGGTAAGGTTCTTCGCTTAGTATCGAATTAAACCTCATGTTCCACCGCTTGTGCGGGTCCCCGTCAATTCCTTTGAGTTTTAGCCTTGCGGCCGTACTACCCAGGCGGCACACTTAACGCGTTAGCTTCGGCACTCGAAGGGTCGATACTCCAAATGCCTAGTGTGCATCGTTTACGGCGTGGACTACCGGGGTATCTAATCCCGTTCGCTACCCACGCTTTCGTTCCTCAGTGTCAGGTGTTGCCCAGCAGACTGCCTTCGCCATTGGTGTTCTTCATGATATCTACGCATTCCACTGCTACACCATGAATTCCATCTGCCTCTGCGAACCTCTAGCTAGAAAGTTTCGGATACGATTCCTCGGTTGAGCCGAGGGCTTTAATGCCCGACTTTTCTTGCCACCTACGAACTCTTTACGCCCAATAATTCCGGATAACGTTCGGACCCTACGTATTACCGCGGCTGCTGGCACGTAGTTAGCCGGTCCTTATTCATCAGGTACTTTCAAGATTACTCCCTGATAAAAGAAGTTTACGATCCTAGAACCTTCATCCTTCACGCAGTGTCGCTGCATCAGAGTTTCCTCCATTGTGCAAAATCCCCAACTGCTGCCTCCCGTAGGAGTATGGGCCGTGTCTCAGTCCCATCGAGGCTGATCATCCTCTCAGACCAGCTACCCGTCATCGCCTTGGTGAGCCATTACCTCACCAACAAGCTGATAGGAGTAAGGCCTCTCCCCAAGCGCCCGAAGGCTTTGATCTTTCGATATTATGCAGGATTACCCAACCTTTCGGCTGGCTATCCTTCACTCGGGGGTAAGTTCCTTACTATTACTCTCTCGTCTGCCGCTATATCGCTCGACTTGCATGTGTTAGGCGCACTGCCAACGTTAATCCTGAGCCAGGATCAAACTCTCCATATAAATGTGAGCTTGAATTAGCTCCAAAAAATTCAAAAGTTTTTTCTCGATAGTTTGTTAAAAACAAACTTCGAGAATAATTGACGACAAAAATTACCACTATTTAGCTGTTAAAGTACACGCGACAACTTAAAGACAACACAAGATTGTTTCAGCGTTTGAAACAATTTGTTTAGTTGGTATCTAAATTGTTACGACTTATGTATATAAAATATAGACGAAAAAAATATTTCTGTCAACAGTCTTAAAAATCAAAAGTCCATAAAGCCAATAAAGTCAAAAGTCCTCGAAATACTTTTATAACAATTTCCATAAACTTTACAGGCTTTTAGCTTTCGACTTTACGGACTAAACTTTCCACTTACCTTTTTCCTGCACAATTTTACCATCAAGAAGAATCTTTGCTCGATGCATATCCTTAACAATATCCCAGTGAATTGCTGAGTTATTACCACCGCCATTTTCCTTGTAAGCCATGCCGAGCGCCAAATGAATCGTCCCGCCAATTTTTTCGTCAAAAAGTAAATTTTTTGTGAATTTCTTAATTTTTGGATTCATCCCAATACCAAATTCGCCAACATATGAGGCATTTTTATCAGTTGAAAGCATTTGTCTGAGAAAATTCTTATTTTTTGAGGCACTAAATTTAACCACTTTCCCCTTTTTAAATTCCAGACGAATATCCGTTACCTCTTTGCCTGATTCAATCGCCGGGTAATCAAATTTGATCCAACCTTCCAAACTTTCACGCACTGGCGCCATAAAAATCTCTCCGCAAGGGATATTGTCACCGTCCAAATCATCTTTAGCTTTATCGCCATGTATTCCAAACTTTAGATTAACTCCACGTCCCAAAAGATGAACTTCTTTACCTTTCTGAAATTTCTTCAATATCTTTTTCATTTCCTTACCAAGTTTATCCCAGTTTTGCAGACAAGCGGCAAAAACAAAATCTTCGTATTCATCAAGGGACATTTCTGCCTCCTGAGCTAAAGCAACACAAGGATACCCGACAGTTGAGCGACGAATTTTTTCTCTTTCGTTAACAATGTAATCGGTGATCGGCCTGGTGACGATCTGTCTATCAGTCATTTTTTTCGGATCAACATTAGCCATCTCTCTGGTGTTATTTTCTGTATCAACGCCGATAAAATAGTTAGCATGTTTTACCGTATATTGAAAAATGTCAGGAAATTTTTTAATGTGATGCTCTTTGGCATATTTGTAAAATATCGGCCCAAGACCGGGAAGTGTCAAGCGTAGTGTCGGATGAGCACCAGCTTCTAAAACCGCTTTATAAAGCGCGGTGACAAAATCAGCTGCCTCAGTCGAAGCAGAGATAATCACATTGGAGTCATCCCTTACCTTAAGAAAATAGTTGACGACTAACTTCGCTAATTTTGTTGTTCGTGGATCTTTTGCCATAAATAAAATATACTTTGTATCTAGTATATATCTTAAAATCTTACTTTAGTAAACAGGATTCTTATTGGCACAACCCTGTGAATAGTAAGACCAGCCACCAATTTTAGTCCCATCAACATTATTTAAGTCCACTCCCCGATCAAGACTTGGATCCCAAATATTTTGATATCTAATTAATGATCCATTTTCCGGAAACATCGAAAGTATTTTGTAACATTCCTGCAAATTATCATTTTCACCAGATATATAGCGATAATAAATATAGCCCCGAGTATTTCGATCAAAAACCTTTAGCTTTGGTCCAGGATCACTCGGCAAAGTCGCAATATAATTTGGCGTTAATCCGCTGATATAATCACTATCTTCGCTAGTATAACAGCTAGAGTTTGTCGAAATAAAATTATCAACTTCAGCTGTACTTCCACCATTAATCCAACCGTAACCAGGCTCTTCTGTCCCACAACCATTAGGTAACTCT
>JAQVAO010000046.1 GCA_028690755.1 Patescibacteria group bacterium
CCCAGATCAAGCTAAAAAAGGCCAACAAGGAGTGATAAACGCTATTATCGGCATCGTCATTATCTCTGCAGTCTGGCTAATAATCGGTTTGGCTTTCAACTTAGGAGAAACACTCGGCACCTAATCTTTCGTCACTCTCCAGACTTCGGCCGTAGTGGTTGTGCCTTGTAGAACTTTTATTAAACCGTCTTGTTCCATGGTAATCATTCCCTGGGACAAGGCGGTTTTTGTAAACTCGGCGATTGTTGCTTGTTTAGCGATCAATGTTTCGATCTCTGGAGTTGGAACTAATACCTCGACCAAAACCTGGCGACCGGAAAAACCGGTCTGGTTGCAAGCGATACATCCCCTGCCGCGCTTCAATCTGATCTGATCATAAGGCAGTTCAAGTTTCGATTTAATTTCCGGAGACAATTTATCCTCTACAGAAGACAATATTTTTTTAATTTCGTCCCAGACCGGCTCTGTTGGCGTAAAATCTTCGGCACACTTCTGGCAAATTTTTCTCACAAGCCGTTGTCCCATAATCAGATTTATTGACCCGGCCAGAAGAAATGGACGAACACCAATTTCCAAAAGTCGCGGTAGTGCCGCAGGAGCGGTGTTGGAGTGAAGAGTAGTAAGTAGCAGGTGGCCCGTTAGAGCGGCTTGAACAGCAATTTCTGCTGTTTCCTTATCTCTGACCTCACCAACCATTAAAATGTCCGGATCCTGGCGCATAGCGGCCCGGAGACCCTCGGCAAAAGTATAACCACCCTCCGGATCGATCTGGCTTTGTTCAACCCCAGAGATTCGATACTCAATCGGATCCTCCAAACTGATTATTTTAATCCCTGGTTTTTTTAACTGAACAATAATCGCATACAGCGTGGTCGACTTACCTGATCCGGTCGGACCGGTATTTAATATCATTCCGTGAGGTCTCGAGATCGCTTGATCAATTATTTCAAGTGCATCTGGACGAAATCCGAGATCAGACAATTTCTTAATTGACATCTCCTGCCCCAAAAGTCTAAGTACTAGGCTCTCGCCGTATGCCGAAGGTAGAGCAGAAACACGCAGATCAATCTCCTGTTCCTTTCTCTTGATTGAAAATCTACCATCCTGAGGCTGATTTACAACATCCATTTTCAATTTGGCTAAAAACTTAATTCTCGAGAGTAGAAACTTGTAAGCATTTAGCTTCATTTTTAGTACATCTTGCAAAATGCCATCAACTCGAAAACGGACAAGAAAATCCTCGGCTCCCGGCTCGATATGGACATCAGATGAACCAAGCTTAGCGGCCGAAACCAATATCAGATCGAGCAGTTCGGTGGTGGTGACTCTTTGCGCCGCCTCCTGAATGTCAGCTACACTCTCAACTTTATCCAAAAGATCAGCCCGATGTTTTGTCAGATCCAAAGCTTTTTTTTGTTCCTCATCCTGTTTCTTGCGAAGAACATCGATCGCATAAGCCAAACTAGTTCGCGAAACTACTGACTTAGTAATCTTTGCCTTGTTGTCTGTTTCATATTTTTTAAGAAATCCCTCGAGATTTTGATCGCTGGGATTAATCACCCCAACTCGAAGCTCGTGCCCGATTTTTAGATATGGCACAAAATTGTACTGCTGCAACACATCGGCGGGAAATATTGAAAATATTTCCGAGGCGAAAGGATAACCAACCAAATCAATGTACATCAAGCCACTAGCGTGGGCTTTTGTCGCCGTTTGCTCTTCTTCCTCGCGACGATGCATCGAGTAAAGTTTTTTATCCAGATCAACCATGAAAACCTCCGGTTTTCGAGTTGCAAGTTAAAAGCTGAAAGCTAAAAATCGATTGAATATGAATAATCCCCTCCTAAATCTTTTTAAACTTTACAGACCTTACGAACTTTCGACTAGCCGCTTATAAATGATCGTCCAATAGGCAGAGAGATAAGTGGTAAATAACCCCTGCGCCAACACACTAACTGCAAGAATCAAAATGATCCCCAGCGGTATTACAATCATTAATCCAACATCTTTGCCGATCAGGTAAGCGATCGAGCCAAATACAATGGATATGACAACTGGAATAACAATCAGTATAAGATAGGCTATGCCGGTAACGATATTGATCACCAAATTAATCAACCAGGCAACCACAACAACAGCGATTTTTTCTCTGACAAGGTGGATTGCTTTATCGATAGATTCAATGATCGGCAGATTTTTAATTACGATAAACCTCTCCGCCAAAGCCGAGGCCAGAGATAAATAAACTGCCAAAAGGATAAAACCAAAGACTGCCGGTATACAAAGAAGGGCTATCGGCAAAATCAACCAAGCTGAATAGCTCCCGGCAAGCACAAAGGCACCGATAAATGACAATATTAATAAAACTAGTATTAGCATGAGAGTTATAGCGATCAAAATTCGAAGACCCAAAAAGCGCCAAAAGAAGCTTTTCCCGGCTTCAAAATCTTTATGAAAATTGCTATCTTTACCAGCTTCTAAAACATTAACCCCATGGATTAAACCGGCTCTGGCAGAATAAGAGATGTAGAGAATAATTAATCCAATCAAGAAAAGAGCAACCATCACGACTGTGATCTCCGTCAGGTGAGAGCTGACCCAACTAGTCACAACCGACATCGCTTCTTTAAAATTAGCCGAATTTTCAAGATCCTTACCAGATGTGCTGTAATTGCTGCCCGAGTAAATCGAGCCACCTTCAGTAAGCGCCGCCAAAACTCCAAGCCAGATCAGATATCGGCGTTTGACTAAATAGTGCCAGGATTTTTCTAAAATTTGATTCCAATTCATTTATCACCTCCCTTATAAACTAGACGAAGAAAAACCACTGCTATACCACCACCAATGATCGCCGTCAGAAGCTGTGGCCAGCTCATCATCAGAGCAACCTGAGATGCGACGGCTTTTTCCAAGAGTAAATTTATCACCACTGAGCCGGTAGCAAAAAGAAAGACGAACTTGATCACGGCGGCAGAAATGGCTGCCAATAAATCATTCTTTTTGTAAAGCCAGCCAAAAATTAAAATTAGAAGCGTGTTGCCGATAATAATAAACGGCACCATTGGAGCCAACACCGGAGGCAAAAGTCCAGTCGAGAGAGCAATGACACTTGGCAACATACCGACCATCATAGTGGCAGATACTCCCAATGTCGCGACTGAAATAAATAAAGTCGCATTGACAATCGATCCGGTAACAATCTGCTGGTTTAGGAGAGGTGCGATGGTCACAATTGCTACGGACAAAACAAATTGAAGAGCAAGAAGTAACGTTTTGCTACTAAAAACAAAAACTCCTCTTTCCAATATGGCATTTCTATTTTTCATTGTCCTTATTATAACAAAAAACTGCTATAAAAGAGATTGTTTGAATCTGCGGTTCTCAATAATTTTTTTGTAAACCTCGGCGCTTCTCTTTGGTTTGCGGTCAATTGTGTGCAAACCAAATTTCATCGAATAACCGCTAGCCCATTCAAAATTATCAATTAGCGACCAGAAAAAATAGCCTCGAAGGTCGGCACCACCTTTCAGCGTCAGTCTCAATTGTTCAAAAATTTCCTCAATATATCTTCCGCGAAGTTTGTCAGCCTCGCCATGATCGCCCAATCCATTCTCGGTGATGTAGATCGGAAGGTGATATCTCCCAGCATCTTTGATTACTTCACGGATCCCATACGGGCGAACCGGCCACCAATAATCTTGCTCTTTGCCAATTTGGTCGAATATTATTGGTTTTTTGCACTGAATATGATGGGTCAGATAATGATTAATACCGATAAAATCGAGCTCACCCTTGATTTGATTGAGAAAATACTCATTTGTAAACCATTTTGTGAATTTGGTCATAAATCTATCACGCCATCTATCCTTTACAGGGAAGTAAGCGCTCATATTGTGAGCGATTCCTACCTTGATTCTCGAGTTGGCGGATTTCATGCTCGTATAAGCTTGTTTGTGAGCGGCAATAAAGCGGAAAAATGCCTTGACCGCCGAAAAATACTGACGTTTTTTGCCTGGATACCAGTTACCCTGAATGAAACCGGCGTTTAAATAGACTGTCGGTTCGTTCAAAACTGACCAAAGTTCGATTTTATCTCCAAATTCTTTCGCCATTCTGCCGGCAAAGCGAGAAAAATAAGTGGGAAATTTCCTATTCAAAACGCCACCGATATCATCTAGCCAGAGCGGGGAAGTGAAGTGCCAGAGAGTAACCATCGGGGTAATATCGTTTTTCAATAGTTCATCGATCATATCTCGATAATGAGCGATCGATTTTTTATCAAAAAAACCTGCTTTCGGCTCGATTCGTGACCACTCGATCGAAAATCGATAGGCATTCTGACCACTATTTTTCAGGATTTTTATGTCATCTCGCCATCTGTTCCAGCTATCAGCTGAAACTGCTGATGTCGAACCGTCAGAAATCTTGCCGGGAGTTTTTTCCCAGCGCGACCAGTCGTTATTCAAATGGCCCTCGATCTGATGTGCCGAGGTCGCTGAACCAAAAAGAAAATCTGGTGGAAATTTATTTTTCATATATAAGATGCCAAATTGCTTGGCGGAGAGGGTGGGATTTGAACCCACGGAGATCGTGAGACCTCACTTGTTTTCGAAACAAGCGCACTAGACCAACTATGCGACCTCTCCACGCCTGAATTATAACCGATTTTAACTTTTTTTCAACTCTCACGCTTGATAAATTAGATATTTTATTGTAA
>JAQVAO010000047.1 GCA_028690755.1 Patescibacteria group bacterium
TTTTATCCAATTTCTCCAGTTTCGCTGTCGATTGGCGAGGAAGGCGATGGTCAACTTCTGAGCACGCATATCAAGCAGCACATTTTATTGATACAGATAAAAAACTTTTTGAAGAAA
This sequence comes from Patescibacteria group bacterium, assembly GCA_028690755.1. GTDB lineage: Bacteria > Patescibacteriota > UBA1384 > XYA2-FULL-43-10 > CAINNR01 > JAQVAO01. The sequence continues at coordinate 118 of JAQVAO010000047.1, forward strand.
TATTCAAGGCTAGATCTGCTCATGATGCGTATAAAATAGCTAAAGCTAATGCAGACAAAGCACCTAGAAATTGGGATGAGATTAAAACGGTGGTTATGGAAGAAATCGTCCGATTAAAGCTTGAGCAAAATCCTTATGTGAGGAAAAAACTGCTTTTGCCAAAAATGATAAGTTGTTTATCTTTGATTCATATGACAATGGTGATGAAACTGCGGTCAAAAATTTCACCGACCTTTTGGGAACGATCAGCTTCTAGTAATATGCCTAAAAAAAACCGACGGCTAACCTCGCCGGTTTTTTTATTTGAGTTTGATTTATATTAATTTTAAGCGTAAAATTTGGTATGAAATGAAATGAAAAGTATATTTTTAGCATCTAATCTGTAAACTGCCACCGAAGACATATTATTATGGCAAAGGAAATATTATGTCAGAGTATTATAAAGCGCAGAGAACAAGAAATTTATTTGATCCAAAATCAGGCGAACCGTACAAACTTTCGCGTTCGGCGCTAGAGCTTTTTATGAACTGTCCGCGCTGTTTTTATCTTGATCGGCGGCTGGGCGTCGGTCGTCCAAAAGGCTATCCGTTTAACCTAAACACTGCTGTCGACACTCTACTGAAAAAAGAGTTCGATATTTTTCGTCAGAAGGGGGAGGTACATCCATTGATAAAAAAATATGGTGTCGATGCTCGTCCGGTAAGTCACGAGGAGCTAGATCGTTGGCGGGAAAATTTTAAGGGCGTTCAATTTTTACACCAGCCGACTAATTTACTAATAACTGGCGCGATCGACGATCTTTGGATAAACAACAAGGAGGAATATATCGTTGTTGACTACAAAGCGACATCAAAGGATGAAGAGATCACCGGGCTTGATCACGCTTGGCAGGATGGCTACAAACGGCAAATGGAGATATATCAGTGGCTTTTGCGAAAGAACGGGCTAAAAGTTTCTGACACCGGGTATTTTGTCTACTGCAACGGAGTGACCGATACCGATCGTTTCGACAACAAACTGGATTTTGAGATATCTCTAATCGCCTATGAGGGGAATGATTCTTGGGTAGAGGGTGAGATTGCCAAAGCCCAAAAGTGCTTGTCTGCTAATTTTGTTCCAGAAGCCGCTCCTGATTGTGATTATTGCAATTATATTTCAGCCGTCGGCGATTTAACAAAGGGTTAAAATCGCGTCTGGCGGCACTTCCACTTGCTATAATTTAGGTAAATATTCCAAAACAGGCCGAAAGGTGGTGGTAGAAATGAGTAAAAGAGATATCATCCAGATCGGCAAAAAAAGCTATTATGCCGTTCGAGACAAACTGGGTAGATTTACTGATATTACCAATATCGGTACATCAATCCGCGAAGACGCGCGAGGCAAAGCGAAAAAAACTGTCAAACCTGGTCATGGTCACGAAGGTGATCTAAAATAGCTGCTAAAATATTTTTATGCATACAAGTTTTCCAAAAGGAACAACAATTTGGATTAGATTCAAAACCAAGGAAACAACGACTGGCAAATTTGCTGATCACAAGAGCGGTAAAGTTTTACTTGAAGACGGCCGTATTATCTCTCTCAAAAATGTATCAGCGATGTCAGTAAGGAAACTGAAATAAATTTTATTAAATAATTTTCTTAAAAATGTCTATGAAGGATGTAAAAAAGATTGTCAAAAAGCACTATGATAACGTTGCTGCTACGAGTAGCAGTTGCTGCAGTTATAGTTGTAGTTCTAAATCAAATGCCGAGGTGATTTCAAAAAGTATCGGTTACTCGGATGAGGATCTGAAATTCACTGATGCCAATCTTGGACTTGGCTGTGGCAATCCAGTGGCAATGGGGCAGATCAATGAGGGTAATACCGTTCTGGACCTCGGATCGGGGGCCGGTTTTGACTGTTTTTTGGCATCAAAAAAGGTAGGGAAGAACGGCCGAGTTTTCGGTGTTGATTTCTCTCGTGAGATGATTAAAAAAGCGCAAGAGAACGCAAAAAGATACGGCTATCGAAATGTTGAATTTAAATTCGGCGATATTGAAAAACTACCTGTTAAAGATCAGTCAATTGATGTTGTAATCAGTAATTGCGTCATAAATCTGGCTCCCGATAAAAAGAAGGTGTTTTCTGAAATCGCCAGAGTACTGAAACCTGATGGCCGAGCTTATGTCTCTGACATTGTCCTTTTGGGGGAGCTGACAGAGGAACAAAAAAAGGGATGCTGATCTACTAGCTGGCTGTGTCGCTGGAGCTTTGCCGAAAGCCGAGTACATCGGGCTAATTGAATCGGCAGGACTGAAAGTAAAAATATTATCCGAAGACACCGGTATTAGCAAAAGGCAATATCAAAGCGTGCCACTTGAGAGTTTAAAAATTGAAATTAAAAAATAATTGATCGGCGAAAGGAGTACTATGTCGACTATCTCATGGATTATCTATGCTGTGTTGTTCATTATTCTCATTAGTATCCGGCAGGTAAATCAATATGAAAGGGGAGTCAAATTCCGTTTGGGGAAATTTGTCACAATTAAAAATCCTGGCTGGTGTCTAATTTTGCCGATAATTGAATCGATGACCAAGGTTGATATCCGCGTCAAAGCAGTCGATGTGCCTAACCAGGAAGCGATAACCAAGGATAATATCTCAGTTGGTATCAACGCGGTGATTTATTATAAGGTCAGCGACGTTAGCAAGGCAATTTTAGAAGTAGAAAATTTCTTTTATGCCATATCACAGTTGGCGCAAACGACGATGCGCAATATTGTTGGCTCTGTTGATTTAGATACTCTTCTTTCCGAAAGAGACAAAGTTTCGAATCAAATCCGAGAGATTGTTGATAAACTTACCGATCCCTGGGGGATCAAAGTTGATAATGTTGATCTCAAAGATGTAACCCTGCCACAGGAGATGAAGCGAGTGATCGCTAAGCAAGCAGAAGCTGAGCGCGAAAAAAGAGCAGTGATCACCAAAGCCGAAGGTGAGGTAATAGCTTCGACAAATATCTCCAAAGCGGCAAGAACTCTTTCTGAGTCCCCCGGAGCACTTCATTTAAGAACTCTAAACACGCTCAACGACCTATCATCCGATCAGTCAAACACAATCATTTTTGCTATACCCCTAGAGGTTCTCAGGGCGTTTGAAGGAGATAACAAAGGGACATTAGAAAAGTTAGCCCAAAAATTTATCAAAAAATAAATTTAAAACCGCCTCGCGTGCTGCGGACGGTGGTTATCCCTTCCTCCAGTTCCTGACCCCCTTGATTTGAATGTAGTTAAGACCGAACATGTGCTTGAGGAAGCCAACAACGCTCCCTTGACTGCCGATCCAACTGCCCTTCTTATCCTCAGGGACAATGAGCTCGCCTTCGCCGGAATCTTCGTCGATGGTGACATTGTCTTCACCAAGCGCTCGGAAAACGAAATCAAGCGCACCGGCGAACGAGCAGTGAACAAACCAGGTCTCGTCGGCAATAACCAGCTTGCGGTATTCGCCAAACTGTCTTGGCGGTGTTCGGCCGATAATCCTTTCGCCTTTCCTGAAGATCCAGGCGAGAGGCACATGTCCAGACGGATCTGGTTGTTGGCGGTAGCGTGGCTTTTCGCGGGGTTCACCAGGCTTTCTTCTCGCCAATTGGATCACTCCTCTCAGACAATCTTAAACTAGTATAACATAAAATTAGATATTTAGCAATAAAAAAAACCGTCGAAGCATATCGGCGGTTTTTTTAAATATGCTATTTAGACAGTAGCATGCTTATTTTTTCTTCGACGAATAATCAAGAAAATAATTGCACCAGCAAGCGCTAAAACTGCTGCGACTAGGCCAACCCAAGTCCAGATTGTAACTTGGACCTCAGCTGCGAATTGTCCACTAGTTTCTGCTTTCTCGGAAAAATTATTACTGACATCCTTGGCTTGAAGATAAAATGTGTATTCAGTATCGATGGCTAGCTTTTCATGTTCTGCTAGTTTGAGGCTGTAGCCAGTCTCATCTTTGCCGATCGTCTCAATGGTTTCCAGTACCTCAGCATTATCTTCACTGCTATTGGCAATAGTTAAAATGTAATTGGATAGATCAGTATCTATTGGTGCGTCCCAAGTAAAATTAATTTCTTCTTCATTTTGACTGACAATCTGAAAGTTAGCTGGTGCTGCTGGAGCCGTAACATCGGTAATTTTTGCTGAAGCGACATTGGAATTTTTGGAAATTGTGCCATCTTTATAAGCTCGAACAACATAATAATATGTCTGATCGTTTACCGCTTTATCATCACGAAACGTTAAGGTTTTAGCGTCGGTGGCACCAATTTCAACAAAGCCACTTTTTTCCGAGGTGCTGCGAAGAACCGAATAGCCGGTAATTCCAGAGGTTTTAGATGCTGTCCAGGAGAGATTGATTGTTGATGATGTTCCTTCAGTTGCTACCGATGCTACCAGATTTGTTGGAGCAGAAATTGATGTTGAGGTAGTTGCCGAAGTAG
>JAQVAO010000048.1 GCA_028690755.1 Patescibacteria group bacterium
TAGGATCAAAACAAGAAATTTTTTTAAATTTTTCATTTTTTGTTAATCAACTGTCCCTTTTTGATAATCATCGAGCATTTGAAGGAAAAAATCATATTTATTCTCAACCATCTCTTGGGCTTTTGGTAACAAAGACAGGTCTCGCCAATCTCTCTTCAATTTTGCTTTCTGCAAAACAACAAATTCATCCAGCGAATATTTGGGATAAATTTTGAAAAATAACAGATAGAAAATACTTTGAAAATGTGAAAGTGTATCAGCAACTGCAACAATCTTTTCTTCTAATGTTTTTGGAATATACGGTTCAGAACCGCGATGACAAAGAATGCAGTTGATAATTTTATCCACTTGATCTTTTGGTAATTTATATTTTGATAAAAATTTTTTCGCCATTTTTGCCCCAACTAAATGATGATCCGGCTTAACTACATCTACCTGATCAAGAGTTTTAGCTTTAAAATGCCCAAGATCATGAAGCCAACAAGACAAAAGAACAACATTCTTGTCAGCATCTGGATATTCCTTGAGTAGTTTATTAGCCGAAATCATTATCTCTTTCTGATGTAATTCAAAAAACCAATCAAGCGGAGAACTTTTTGCTGTTTTCATTACATAAATTTCAGCATCATCGAGTATTTTTTGTCCAATTTTCTTCATATAATTTCCTTAAAAATACCCCTTTTTAATAAAAAACTCAAATATCTGCTATTGACATATCGTTAATTTGTGATAGAATAATTTGGCACTCTACACCGAAAAGGGAGGCGGCACTGTGACAATTGCCGAGGCAAAGCTTTGCGTCGAGTTCTTCACCGAGAGGATGCATGGTGAGATCCCCGATACTGATATCGCGACTGCGCGGATCATTCTCAAGAAAGCGTGCGATCACTTCCCCGGAATCATCGGGGGAATCGAGCCCAATGAGATGGAAAAGCTGTTCAAGTTCTTCCGAGCAGTCATTGTCCGACTGGCGATCGAAGAGCTCGGTGAAGAGCTTGCCGAAGTGTTGTCGAATGAGCTCGGTCTTGACGTTGTTGTTGTCATGGCTGAGTTTCAGCGAGAGTTCATTGAGAATGACAACATCCCCCAGCTCTCACCTGAAGAGGAGGAGCGATTCAGCCAGCTGATCAACAAGATCGAGCTGGAATAGCACAGATGCCACCCACCATGGGTGGCTTTTTCATTTTAGATATTTATAGAACCGAAGCTATTTCTTCAATTTCGACTATCTGGCTTTCACCTGATTTTAGATCAATTAATTCAGCCCCGCCTGATTTAAGTGACTTCTCAGAAACGATAACCCTTTTAGGTGCCCCGATCAAATCGGCTTCGGCGAATTTTTCACCGGCAGAGATATCTCGATCATCATAAAGAATCTCAATTTTATCCTTAATCTTTTCGTATAATTCTTCGGCTTCCTTATTTTTTTCCAAAGATATAATCTCAACATCGAAGGGGGCGACCGATTCTGGCCAAATCATCATATTGTTTTCTTGATCAAAATATACTTCAACAATTGCTGCCAATGCTCGAGTCAAACCAATACCGTAACAACCCATAATCAAGTCTTTTTCACTTCCATTATTATCGACATACTTTGCTCCCATCGCTGAAGAAAATTTATTTTTCAGCGGGAAAATGTTGCCGACTTCAATTGATTTAGCTTCAATAATTTTCCCATCACATTTGGGGCACTTATCGTCATTTTTAACTTTAGCGATCTCCTTGTTTTCAGCAAAATCACATTTATCACAATAATAAATTGTGTCCTCGCCGGTTGGACAAATAACTTGAAACTCATGAGAATATTTTGAAAAAATTCCACCATCAGCAGCAACATATTTTGTCTTTAACCCAATTTTTGAAAATATATCCAAATATTTTTCTCCGACTTTTTTATAATGATTTTCAAAATCTTTCTCGTCGACATGGAAGCTATACATATCTTTCATCATAAATTCTCGTCCACGCAAAAGTCCGGATTTTGCTCGCGGTTCATTGCGAAATTTTACTTGGATTTGGTAAAGAGAGGTTGGTAAATCTTTATATGATTTTATGTGATGTCTTATGATATCAGTCACCTGCTCTTCGTGAGTTGGAGCCAAACCGATATCCTTGCCATTTTTATCTTTGAACTGATACATTATCTCCGATATTTCCGAGAATCTTCCGGTTTCATCCCAAAGCTCACGAGGCTGCAAAACATTCATCATTATTTCTTGACCATCGATAGAGTTCATTCCTTCACGTACAATGTTTTCAATCTTTCTATAAACTTTTAACCCAAGTGGTAAAAGACCGTAGACACCAGCCATATGTTTTTGGACATAACCTCCACGCACTAAAACATTTGCATTTATTGAATCAGCATCTTAAGGTGATTCCTTACGAGTTTTAAAAAATAATTTTGTTGCTTTCATAATTATTATTTAATTATAAATTGCATAACGTCTTTATAGGTAACAGCAATTGCAAATAGAATAATTAGCGCAAAACCAATCATGTGTATAATATTCTCAATATTTTCTCTAACAACTTTTCGTCGAAAGATTTTTTCTAAGATTATAAATAGCAGTCTTCCGCCATCAAGTGCAGGAAAAGGTAAGATATTAATTATTGCTAAACTAATAGAAAGAATCGCAATCAATTGGGCAACAACGATTGCACCAGCTTTTGCTGCCATTCCAGTCAGCATATAGATTGCTACTGGTCCACCAACCTCTTTGGAAATCTCGCCTTGCCCAAAAAGTTGTTGGAAAAAAGTTACCAAGAAAGCAAGATAGACCTCAATCACTCTGACGATCTCTCTGAAAGCGACAATTGGAGCCATGTACCATTTAACCTTGATGGATGAATTGTCAATAATTTCGACACCTAAAGGTGAATTACCTTCTTCAGCAAGAGAGATATTCGCAAGTTTCTGCTCTTCGTTGTGCCTAAATACAATATCTACTTCCCTGCCCCTGTTAGCACGAGTAAAATTTGAAAGCTCATCAGTAGAATTAAATACCGTTTCCTGGCCGTTGTAAATTCCTCTTTCCAAAATATCCCCAGGAACAATCCCAGCGGTATTTGCCGGAGAATTTTCAATCACTGAAGCAGCGACAATTGATGCTTTTACTTTTTCTCCTGGTATTGAATCAGGCGATGAAGTAAGTGATGTCATGCCGACAGAAAAACCAACGGTCAAAATCAGCCAGGCCAAAACAAAATTCATTAATACTCCAGAGATTGAGACCATCGCCCGAGCAAAAGGACCTTTGCGAGAATAAGATCTACTGCTACTACTTGACTCGGACTCGCCAAGCATTTTAACATAGCCACCAATTGGAATAGCATTAATTCGATATTCAGTTTCTCCCCATTTTTTACCCCAAATTTTTGGCGGAAAGCCGAAAGCGAACTCTTCGACTTTAATATTGCTAATTTTTGCGGCAATAAAATGCCCCAACTCATGAACATATATCAAAATGCCAAGAATGAAAATAAATAATATAATTGTTAAAAACATAAAAATTTAAATTTTAGATAGTTCATTAATCTTAGACCCAACCCTGTTCTCAATCTCTCTGTTCTTTTGATCAATCAAATCATTGAGATCTTTTTCACCTTTGTATTTGTCGTCTTCAGTAATTTCTCCTTTTTTAAATCCGTTTTGGATCTGTTCCCAGGCCTCACCACGAATATTGCGAATCGCTACCCTAGCATCTTCGCCATGTTTCTTGACAACTTTTGAGAGCTCTTCTCTTCTTTCGCCTGTCATCGGTGGCAAACTAATCCGAACAGACTTTCCGTCATTAGTAACTGATAAATTCAGTTCGGAATTTTTTAAAGCGATTTCAATGTCACCCAATGATTGTTTATCCCAAGGGGAGACAACGATTTGAGTTGCTTCGGGAATCGTAATCGAGGCTAACTGTTTTAAAGGAGTTTCAACTCCAAAATAATTAACTACAATATCCTCAACCAAAGAAGAATTGGCTCTACCTGTACGGATATTTTTCAAGTCGGAATCCAAAAGAGAAATAACAGAGTCCATTTTTGGTGCGATACCTTTGATAATCTCACTCGCAATCATCTTCTCTCCTTTCTAATTATTTTAACAAGAGAGCTCTATACGCGCAAACCTTGATACTATAATCTTTTCGCCAGTTTTAGCGATAATTTCATTTAACAGGTCAGAAACAGTTTTTTTCGGATCCCTAAAATAAGGCTGAGAAAGTAGAGCGACCTCAGAATAATATGTTTCCAATCTTCCTTGAACAATTTTTTCAATAACGTTTTCAGGTTTACCTGAATTTTTTGCTTCTTCAGCAAAAAGTTTCTTTTCTTTTTCCAACACTTCTGTTGGAATTTTATCCTTTTCTACATACGAAGGGGCAGTGGCGGCAACTTGCAAGGATATTTCATGTGCAAAATTTTTAAAGTCTTCGTTTTTTGCCACAAAATCAGTTTCACAAAGAACTTCAACCAAAACACCGATTCTTCCGGCATGAACA
>JAQVAO010000049.1 GCA_028690755.1 Patescibacteria group bacterium
ACCGAAACTTCAACTTGTTTTACTGTCTTTCGAAAATCGGCAGAATAAAATAAAAAGCGACGATCGCGAACAAAACCAAAATTGTTGCCAACAAATTTTTATTCATAATGATATTTTACCAGAGAAAAAACCCGCCTGCTAATGCCTCCGGCATAGCGATGGCGGGATACGGATTGCACGTCCACCTAGGTGGACGGTAGAGCAGCTTTCAGGGCTAGCGCCCCAGCCGGTGGATCACCCCAAGGCTGGGTGATCCTGGTGTGGCAGAGGCCTGTATTGGTGACAAGAACCAGCTTGTCCGATGAACCAGATCGCCTGAGGAGCTCGCGAAGCCGAGGCAGCTCGGCATCAGCAAGGTCGTGAAACCCGAGATCGCGCAGTGTCTGCACAGTCAGCCTCGCCGTTTGAAGGAGTCGCTTGCACTCGTTCGGGACGTAATAGCCCTCCGCTTCAGTGATACCGACCATGTGTACGTCACCTCTTGGATAAGAATGGATTGCGTCTATAGAATAATATGTTTTGGAATAATTTAAAAGCCCACCTGCAGTTTGCAATGGTGGGCGGGTTGGTCCTCAGAGCCCGAGGACGGACAGGTTCAGATTCAGCCGCTCATTGGCGACCTGGGTGACGCGGTCGTGAACCTCGGCCAATGTGCCATCAGCAGCAATTACCTCGGAGAAGTCCGGATGCTGCTCAGCGTAGTAGAGGAAACCCTGTCGCACCATCTGGTGAAAGTCGGTTGGCTTCCTTTCGATCCGATCAAGTGTGTCCCCCTTCTTACGGAGGAAACCGATAGCCGGATCGATGTCCAGAACAAGGAGTAGGTTCGGGAGTAGCCCGTCAGTTGCCAGATCCGTCAGCCACTCAACGGTTGAAGTGCCAAGTCCGCCGGCATATCCCTGGTACGCCGATGTTGCCGAAGCGAATCGGTCACAGACAACGGTGATACCGGAGTCGATCGCTGGCTTCACAACAGTTACGATGTGTAGCGCTCGATCGAAGGTGAAGTAGATAGCCTCCTGCCCTGGGGTCAAGTCATGTGATCCGTGCAACAGCTCATGCCTGACTTGTGACCCAAGCTCAGTCCCTCCGGGCTGGAAAGTCTTGCTGACCCGAAAACCACTTAGCTGCAAGGCCTCCACCAGAAGGTTGGACTGCGTCGTCTTGCCACATCCCTCCGGCCCGTCAAGGACTATGAATAACCCTTTCTCTGTCAACCGGCTCGCCTCCTCTCATCGGCCATCCAGGCCGTCAGCGCCCAGTGGCGCGTTCGTGTTCCAGCTTGGCGTCGATCATCTTCGAGGCGTCAGTCATCCACTGGATGACATCCGGATCATCGGTCCGGTATGTGCGCTCAGCGACGGTCTTCTTCTTCAGGTTGCCGAGGAAGCGCTTGGTGAACTCCTCGAAGTACGACCCGTAGATATGGAAGCTGTCGGCGATGTGATCGTACTGGCCGACGCGGATTAGCCGTCCCAGCCGCTCGCTGACACGCTCTGCCACCAGCTTCTGTAGCTCGGTGAATGCGTAGATGTTCATCAACGCCGCCTTGTAGGCGTCGTTTGAGCGGATGCGACAGCGCATCACCAGACGATCACCGAAGATTCGGAACCAGAAGCTCTGGAGGCAGGCCGGATCGTCGATTCCAGCATCCTCCCATGGCTTCCAGGTCGTCGCCTGCGCCCGGCGAGTGTGGGGGGCTTCCGTCAGCGCATCGATCACGTACTCGATCTGGTTGACCGGCTCATCGAGCCCCGGGCAGCTGAAGGCGAAGAGACGCTCGTGATAGGTGTACTGCCACTTGCCACTCTCTGGGTCGACCCAGTGGTCGTGAACGCCATCGAGGACCTCGCGGCGATAGATCTCCAGATCCTCGAAACCACCGGGCAGGTCGCGGTGAAGCCGTGGCTGCGCGAACGGATCGAGGATCGTCAGCGACAGTGCGATGTCGCGGCTGTAGGGATCACCGACCTTATCGTACTGCGTCGGGATCCGCACGCCGTAGTCCCAGCAGGCCTTGACCGACTCCTCCCAACCTCGTCCGAGGCTTCGAGAGACGACCTGAACATGCGGCAGTGTCATGCCCCGAAGAGCACTTCTCGGTGTCACAATCATCGTTAACTCACACCTTTCCTAGAAATGTGCAACAGAAAAAGGGCGTTTGCCCTCCGGAAAGATTATAACCAAAGTTTACAAAAACAAAAAGTGGCGGAGCAAGCTCCGCCACCCTCTAAAATTTTCTAATTAGTAGCCCCTAATCCAGCGATTAAACCAGCCGAAAAGCGAAAAACCGCGAGTCAGCTCCCCCAGCTGATCTTGTAGTTCAAACTGAAGATTCTGCATCGTGATGATCTGATTTGCCAACTGAATCTTCTCACTTTCGTTCTGGATTTGCGCCATTACCTGTTCCATCTCACGGATCTGATTCTTGTTTTCCTCAATTGTCTGTTTCATTACTTTCAATTCGCCGTAATTGGGACCGATGAAAAATTTGGCGAAAGCTGTTCTTTTTACCGCATTGTCGATTTTCTGATTAATGACATCAAAATTGGCGACCTGAGACCTAACAACTGTGCGAATCTCTTCTGCCAAAGTTTGATCTTCCATCTCTTCAGCTAACTCTACAACACTCTTTGCGACCTGTGTTATCTGTCCTGCTCGTGTCTGTGCCTGTGTACTTGTCGGCTCATAAATCGGCGAACATTCTTCAACTCTTTCACGAAGTTGTGTCTCAGCTTGAGTCTGAGTCATTGTCCCAGTACCCGGATTATTGGTCTGAACCTGGGTCCTGGTTTGAGTTTCTGTTTCAGTCGCAGTCTGTGACTGGGTTGTCGAGCCAGAGGTCGCCCCCTGGTTTTGAGCATTTGCACCTTGAGCGTTCGAGGACATTGCAACTGCCATTGATGGCAAAATAACTGCAATTGCTGCTCCAGAGATCACTTTCTTTAGATCAAACATTGTACCTCCTAAGTAATTTGTTACAGAATTATTATAGCAATTAAAATCAAATATGTTTACTTTCACGCTCAAAACGCGTATGTTTTGTTTATGGGACTGAAGATAGGTATCGTTGGTCTCCCCAACGTTGGAAAATCTACATTGTTTAACGCCTTGGTCAAAGGCTCAAAAGCAGAAGCCCAGAATTATCCATTCTGCACCATTGAGCCGAATATTGGAATTGTCGAAGTACCAGATGAGCGACTTGCTCCCCTAGCTGAAGTTTCCAAATCAAAAAAGATTGTTCCAACTGTTATCGAATTTGTTGATATCGCCGGATTAGTCCGCGGTGCTTCCAAGGGTGAGGGGCTCGGCAATCAATTTTTGGCCCACATTCGCGAATGTGACGCGATCGCTATGGTCGTGCGTTTTTTTCAAGATGACAATATTACTCACGTTTCGGGCAAAATTTCACCAGTTGATGATATTGAAATTATCGAAACAGAACTTCAGCTCGCCGATATCGCGACAATAGAAAAAAGACAATACAATCTGGATCGCGACATAAAAAGCGGTTCCAAAGATGCGTTGGCAGAAAAAACGGCGCTAAACAAGATAATGAAGGAACTTTTTGATGGTAATAATTCTCGTGAGGCAGAGTTGACCAGCGATGAATTGAAGCTAGTGAAATCTCTGGCACTAATGACAATGAAGCCGATACTCTACATCGCTAACTGTTCAGAAGAGCAACTTCGATCTTTCAGTGACGATAAATTTATTCCGATTTCAGCCAAAATTGAGAGTGACCTAAACGAGCTTGATGAAGGAGAAAAGAAAGAATACCTCGAGTCTCTTGGTATCTCCGATACTGGCATCAACCGACTGATAATAGAAGCTTACAAAAAGTTAAACCTCATCACCTATTTTACCTCGGGCGAGCCGGAAACCAGGGCCTGGACGGTACGCAATGGTGCCAAAGCGCCCGAAGCCGCCGGCGTTATACACACTGATTTTGAAAAAGGCTTTATCGCCGCCGAGGTAATATCTTGGCAGGATCTCTTTGCTCAAGGCGGCTGGACCGGTGCTCGTACTCACGGACTTGTTCGAACTGAAGGCAAAAACTATATTTTCAAAGACGGAGATGTTGCGCTCTTTAAATTTAATGTTTAGAAGTTGACTTCTTGACAGTTCTTTGTTACGATATCTGCACAATTGATTTATAACTTTCCCCTCCGCCTAACGGCTACGGGGACTTCGCCCACACTAATGGGACCAACGAAGGCCATAAGTGAGTCAGGTAGTGAAAATTCGACAATTTCTGCAAATTATTTTCGAGTTTTTTATCTCATCCACTTGTTATGGCAGTAAGATCAAGACAAAGAAAATTTAAGTGGTAGGCAGAAATTTAAATAATTTATTCGAATTTCTACTACCTGGGAGCAAAAATGAGAGAATACGAACTTACCTATCTGGTATCAGATGAGGTTTTGGAAAGCGATTTGAATAAAGTAACCGGAAAAGTTTCCGGAATTATTTCTGTTGCCCAGGGTAAAATTAAA
>JAQVAO010000050.1 GCA_028690755.1 Patescibacteria group bacterium
GTATCTCAAGTGTAGCCCTTAGATATTTTAACGTCTGCGGAGCTGATCCAAGTGGTAAAAACGGTGAAAGTAAACCAAAACCAACTACACTAATGACTTTGGCTATTTATCAAATACTTGGAAAAATTCCCGAACTTCAACTTTTTGGAAACGATTATCCAACACCTGATGGTACCGCAATTCGAGATTATATTCATCCTTCAGATCTAGCCGTTGGCCATATCAAATCACTGGAATATCTCTTTGGCACCAAGGGGGTAAATATTTTCAACCTTGGTACTGGTAAGGGCTCTAGCGTGCTAGATGTAATTTCATCTGTCGAAAAGGCTTCAGGGGAAAAGGTAAAAATTCTTTATAAACCGAGAAGAAGCGGCGACCCAACTATTTCAATAGCTAATCCGGATAAAGCGATTAAACTTCTTGGTTGGAAAGCAAATTATTCATTAAAACAGATGGCTGAGACTGCTTGGAGATGGCATAGCAGTCACCCGGATGGCTTTTAGAAAAAAATATGGAAATGAAAAAACGGAAAATATTAACTGATCCAAATCCAATTCTGCGACAAGAAACTCAAAATGTTGAGATTTTTGATGGTCAGCTGCAAGAGCTAGTTGATGACATGATTTATACAATGCGAAATGCTGACGGAATTGGGCTAGCAGCACCACAAATCGGTGAGTCAAAAAAGATTCTTGTCGTTGAATATGAAAGCGAAAGTGATAAAGATAACTCATTCCCTCTAACAGTCTTAATTAACCCAAAAATTGTAAATATTTCAAATGAACAAAAGTTTATGGTAGAAGGGTGTTTATCTTTTCCTGGCAAAGAATTATATATTAAGCGTCCAAACGGAATAGCTATTTCAGGTTGCGATCGTTGGGGCAAGTCATTGACTATTGAAGCAACTGGTTTATTTTCTCGTGCTCTCCAACACGAAATTGATCACATTAATGGTATTTTAATGACTGACCATATAAAAGAAATTAGAACAATTTTTATTGGAAATGGGACTTTGGGATTGCCAACATTAGACATGCTAACTTCAAATCCTCAATACAAATTAGAAGCAGTTTTCACTTCAAATGATCAATTAGTTGGTCGAAAAAAAACAATAGCAGAAACTGAAGTTGCTAAAAAGGCAAAAGAAATAGGGGCGAAAGTTTATAAAATTGAAACGATAAAATCGCCAGATGTAGTAAAAAAAATTAGAAATATAAATCCTGACATTATGATACTGGCTGATTATCGTGAGATTGTTTCCGAGAATATTTTTGAAATACCGCGGCTTGGTGTACTAAATATTCATCCTTCGATTTTGCCCAAATATCGTGGTCCCTCGCCGGTCGTTTGGCGATCCTTAATGGTGATAAAACTACTGGGGTTTCAATCATTAAGATAAACCAGGGTGTTGATACCGGGGATGTTTTGGCTCAAATTGAAACAAAAATCCGAAGCCGAGAGACTGCCATCTCGCTAAAAAAGCGACTAGCAGAAATTGGTGCCGATCTTTTAGCGGAGCTAATCCCCTACTATATTGCTGGAGAGATTTCTCCAATAAAACAAAAAGACGATTTTTCGTCGGGAACAATAAAATTATCCAAAGATCAGGGAAAGCTGAGTGGCAGAGAGAGTTCGATTGTAATTGACAGAATGGTAAGAGCCCTTAATCCTTGGCCAGGAGTTTATTTGGTTAAAGATAATAAGCGTATTTATCTGACCAAGTCTCACTTAGATAAAAATAGAAAACTAGTAATTGACAAAGTTAAGCCTGAGGGTAAAAAGGAAATGAATTACCAAGATTACTTGAGAGGAAACAAAGAAGAATTGACTTTGGGAGAGTAATATAGTAGAATCTAGTTGTCAGAAATCATTAAATAACTGGTAAAAAGATGCTAAAAATCAGATTGTCGAGAGTTGGCAAGAAAAACAGCCCGATATTTCGGTTAGTTGTTGCTGAAAAATCTCGAGCAGTGAAAAGAGAATACATTGAGATTCTCGGTTTATATAAGCCAACAGAAAAAGAAAATAAATTTCAATGTAAAAAAGACAGAGTAGAGTTTTGGATTGGTCAAGGAGCTCAGCCCTCAGAAACAGTGAACAACCTTCTCTGCGATTTTGGAGTATTTGCCAAAGACAAAAAGATCAAAATTGTTCACGGGAAGAAGCTTAAAAAGAAAGATGCGAAAAAAGATTCTGCTGAAAGTGGGGTCAAGACTGTCGACAATCAGATGAAGTATCAGGAAGAGTCCAAAGCTGAAGGTGACCAGGAAAAAGTAATAGAATCTGAGGAAAAGGTTGAAACTGATGGAGAAAACAGCCAAAATGAAAAGAATGAAGATATAGAAGAAAAATCTTCTGAAGATAAATAAATTTTAGCCGAAAATATTAGTACCGCTAAAATTTGCGGGTTAAGAAAAGAAAGGAAAAACTATGGCAGAAATGACAGATCAAGACTTTGTGGAAATGGTTGTCAAGGCAATCGTTGACAATCCTGACAAAGTTTCAACCACCAGAAGTGTTGATGAGATGGGAGTTCTTGTGGAGTTGACAGTCGACTCATCAGATATGGGTAAAATTATAGGCAAAGATGGTCGGACTGCAAAAGCAATTAGGACTCTGCTTAGAGTCTTCGGGGCAAAAAATAATGCTAGAATAAATCTTAAAATTGTCGAACCGGAGGGATCAGAGAGACCAGCGAAAAGAGAAGATAGTAATGAAGATTCTTCGAAAGAAAGCGCAGAAGAAATCTCTGACGACATCCCAACAGACGTTTTAGCCTAAATAAGTTTTACGAATGAGAAAATGCCACAATGATTTTTGTGGCATTTTCGTTATAATGAGGAAGATATGAAATTTAATATCATTACTTTATTTCCAGAGATGTTCACCGGCCCTTTGACAGAGAGCATTATTAAACGTGCGCAGGCAAATGGTTTAATTGAGATAAATTTATCTCAATTACGAGATTTCGCCGATGACAAACATTCAACTGTTGATGATACTCCCTATGGTGGAGGCAAGGGTATGGTTTTAAAGGTGGATGTCTTGGACAAAGCAATTTCGAGTGCTAGATCCAAATACCGAAAAACAAGGGTAGCGTTATTATCACCGCGAGGAAGAACATACAACCAAGATATCGCTAAAGAACTTTCAGAAGAAGAAAGTCTCACTTTGGTTTGCGGCCGTTATGAAGGCTTTGATGAAAGGGTTTACAATTTAGTTGATGATGTAATATCAATTGGAGATTATGTTTTAACCGGCGGTGAAATCCCGGCAATGGCGATAATTGATTCTGTTTCAAGGTTATTACCCGGAGTGATAATCGAGGAATCATTTATAAATGAATCGTTTATGGCTAAAGATGAATCAGGTAAATATTTGCTAGAATACCCGCAATATACTCGTCCTTTAGATTACAAAGGAGAAAAAGTTCCTGACGTCTTACTTTCCGGGAATCATGCAGAAATAGAGAAATGGCGGAATACCAATTTGAGCACACTCAAAGATGACTGAAAAATTCTCACTTAAGTCAGAATTTAAACCCACTGGTGACCAGCCACAAGCGATTGAAAAATTGTCGGCTGGAATTTTTTCTAGAAAAAAATTTCAAACACTTCTTGGGGTTACCGGCTCGGGAAAGACATTCACGATTGCGAATGTAATAAATAAGGTTCAAAAACCAACCTTGGTTATTGCTCACAATAAAACTCTTGCAGCCCAACTTGCTGATGAATTTCGAGAATTCTTTCCTAAAAATTCAGTCCAATATTTCGTTTCTTATTATGATTACTATCAACCTGAAGCTTATGTGCCGTCATCGGACACTTATATTGAAAAAGATTCTTCGATTAATGACGAAATCGATCGCTTGCGTCATGCGGCAACTCAAGCGCTCTTGACCCGATCTGATGTTATCATAGTCGCTTCAGTTTCATGTATTTACGGTATTGGATCACCAGATGTTTATAAAGCACAAATCTTAAATTTGAAAGTCGGAGAAAGTTATCAAAGAAAATTTATTTTAGAAAAACTAACCACTTTGCAGTACGAGCGCAACGATTTTGATCTCCGCCGCGGAAATTATCGGGTTAAAGGAGAAACGATAGAGATCTTCCCTGCTTATACAGATTTCTCCTACAAAGTAGTTTTTTTTGGCGATAAAATAGAAAATATCGAAGCGATCGATCCAGTGAGTGGCAATATTAGTGAAAAATTTTCTGTTCTTGACATCTATCCAGCAAAACATTTTATCACGCCAGATGTTGATCTGGAATCAGTTATTGGGAAAATTCAAAATGATTTAAAGAAACAAATTACTTATTTTAAAAAACAAAACAAATTAATCGAGGCTCAGAGAATTGAGGAGCGAGTAAATTATGATGTCGAAATGATCAGGGAAACCGGCT
The DNA here is from genome assembly GCA_028690755.1 of Patescibacteria group bacterium. GTDB lineage: Bacteria > Patescibacteriota > UBA1384 > XYA2-FULL-43-10 > CAINNR01 > JAQVAO01. The sequence continues at coordinate 4,407 of JAQVAO010000050.1, forward strand.
ATTGTAGTGGAATCGAA
>JAQVAO010000051.1 GCA_028690755.1 Patescibacteria group bacterium
GGGTCTTTATTAATTACTGTCCTGGTGCCTGTCGGTGTTGGCATGCTGGCCTTGCCTGAAGAGATTATGTATTGTCCTATCTGATTTACACCTTCAAAAATCGTCAATAACTGTTTTGTTAAATCAATATCAATATATTTGCCTGGAAATCTGCCCGGAACAATTCCTTCGTCGGGGAAAACCGTCAACGTTTGCGGGTCCTTCATATACTGAGACAAGGCAATGGTAACCGTTTGGCTTGAACTTTTTAGTCCGTTAACTATCTTGTTTAATGCCTCGTCCTGATTAACGTATATACCTTGGCGACCTTCTTGTAATATGCTACCGTCGACAGCGGAAACTTTTATATCGATTACAGAGATGTCATTTTTTGCCGCGACTTTATTGGTAAATGTTTTGATTGCTGCATTATTTAGATAAGCATAATAATTACCACCCTCGCTTTTGAAATCGATCCAGCCACCGATTGTGACCCGATCAGCGGTATAAACTTGATCGTTTAAGGTCAAGGTGATCGAGTGATTCATATAATTTTCGGCCTGACTTTTCGCCGTTGCCAAATCTTTGGCTATAAGACTTGGGGTGATCGGAACAGTTTGAATTTGGAATGTGTATTTTTCTTGACTGTCAGCAAAACCGCTCTTGACCTGTTCTTCCAAATTGGTGAGATCAATAGTGACTCCACTTTTGCTCGAGTTTGTTATTACTTGTCCATTTTTAATCTCTAGGCTGGCATCAATTGGTGATATCTCCAAATTAGAAGAAACACGGCCCAAATAGTTTTCATAGAGGTCTTGGTCAAAAGAGATCGGGTAATCCAGCTGCTTCTTTTTGTAGACTGTTTCTGCGGAGGCGTAAAGTGAGCGAAAAAAGTTATCATCTCTGCCTTGCTGAAACGCTTCGATGATCATTTTTTGAGTGTCGATCTGAATCCCGGTCTCAGCAATTCCTGCCTCGAGCTCTTTGCCTTCTGATTGAACAACCAATCTATTTTCCAACCGCTTGTTAACTATATTTTCAATAATGCTTTTTGTTTGAGCCTTGGTTTTTCCTTGGAGATTTATATTGTCGATATAAACGTTGCGATAGATTTTGCCGGCATGCGCGTAGTTGTAGAGAAACATAGATAATGACAGCGCGAATATCACTGTCAAAATTACAAATATTGTTTTGACTATTCTTCTTTTTGTTTTTAATTCCATTTAACTAATTTTAACAAATAAAAAAAATCAATGCTAGATATTGAAATGATTTTGTTATGGTGGACCTGGCAGGGATCGGTCACGCGTCGAAATCTGCTGATTTTGCGCTCGACCCCGCCTCAGCGCCAGTCGCGCCTCCGGCTTTCGATCCCCATTTAGTGTATTTAATGAATGATAAATTTAGGAGTTAACCCAAATTGCTACTTATTGGTGGGCCTGGCAGGGATCGAACCTGCGACCAACCGGTTATGAGCCGGCCGCTCTAACCACTGAGCTACAGGCCCCCTTTAATACATTAAATATATTAGCAATAATTCAGTCTCTTTTCAACGAATAAGGTTCAAATTATTATGCTGAATTTGTATTAGGGATTGACAAATATCTATCTTATTGATACAATATACTAATATCATACGGAGTATTACTTCGTAATATAAACAAAAATGACTTACAAAAACAAAAACAAAACAATAATTACTTCAGTACTCGTATCATTTGTTTTGCTATTTAGCACTCAAATTGCCAGCGCTTCCGAAATTACTCCGGAAAATGTTATAGACAATGTCAATAAAGAGCGCCAGGCACGAATGCTTGAGCCGCTAAAAAACAATGAACTGTTGATGAAAGCGGCTGAAGATAAGTCGCGACATATGATTATTAATAACTATTTTGAACATTATGCTCTCGGGTTAACTCCTTGGTCGTTTATTATAAACACTGGTTATGATTATTCAATAGCTGGCGAAAATTTAGCCATGGGCTTTAAAACATCTGAAGGTATAGTTGAAGCTTGGATGGATTCTCCAGCTCATCGTGCGAACATATTAAATCCTGATTATGAAGACATCGGTATTGGGATTGTAAAGGGTGAATACACTGAAGATGGTAAAAAAATTGATACTGTTATGACTACAAATATGCTTGCTAAACCCAAGCCGGTGATTAACAGGATCTTTAACCGAATAGTAGAATCATTTAACAATTTGTTTAAATAAGTAAATACTAACAATATATTAAGAAATGTCGCACTAGTTGCGACATTTCTTATGTTTAAATTAGAAAAAACAACAATATTGTTGACAACGAAAATACCACTATGTTAACTTGTCGCCGTGGATGCGCTTGTACCTATGGCGGGCGAAAAATATGACAAAGTATTACTACGTCATACTTCACAAACCGTGCGCTATGGGGAGCAGATGGTGATCTAACCACTGGTTAGTTTGAGATGATGTTTGCCGGAGGGATAGGGAGCGGATTTGCCGTTTGATAAAAGAGGTGAGCGCTTAGAACCGCAAGTTCTTTTGGCAAATTAACAACGAGGTCTAGAAATAAAAACAAAGGTTCTTTTCAAGAACTATTTTTGTCTAATGAAATTAAAGAAACGCCAGGTAGTAGAAATTTGATATGTCGTATTCACTTTCTACAACGGGATATCATTGTCTCGACCTGGTAATAATCGGGTAGTATTTTGGTTAGTTTCGACATAGTAATTAAGAAAGTGATCAAATTTTCACTACCTGGGAGGAAATAATTATGAAACGTTTTTGGTACAAATTTTTAGTATGTGTTTTGAGCTTGGGGATGCTTTACCCGACATGGATCTCCACCGGCGCCCAGAAGGCAAAAGCTGGTGTAGACACGACGGCGCCATATCTAACAGATGTCGGGTTTACTTCTGATGATGGAGTTAACCCAATTATGCCGCTACCGGGATCACTTGCTGGGGGATATTATTTAAAGACTAATGGCAATCCGGCGACCAATTATCTTTTGCAATTTTCGAATGCTGCTTCGGCAAACGAGCCATTGAGTGTAGGTTATTATGGATTGTATTTGCAATCAGTTTCTGGTGTTAGTACTGCTGGTTTAAAGCAATACTACGATGACAGGGTTGGGTTGCCGGGAGATTTTAGAGATTACCTAAAATCTGCAGTTGATGGAGACAAACCATTTGCTTATATCCAAGGCTACAATAATGGCGACGTAGATTTGGTTGATGCAGCAAAACATGATTTAGCATTCGTCGATACCGACATGACAATCCCTGGAGATTATCCAAATGGTTCATATGTGTTAGCTACAAAGACAGGGGAAGGGTACAGGGATTTGGCAGGCAACAAAGGTTCTGCTATTTTTTCACTAATTATCGACAATCAACCACCAGTGGTTAAAATTACTAAGCCGGTAGAAAATTCTTACGTTAAAAATAATACTTTAATTGAATTTACTGATGACGATCCAAATTTACCAAAATGTTCAATTAACAAAACTTTCTGGGTTGCTTGTGAAAGTGGTGTTACAGCGCTTGGCGATATCACGGGCTTTAGCGCTTTGCCAGCAGGTGTGTTTACGCTATATCTAAGAGACATCGATATTGCTGGAAATATTGGAGATGACGAAATCAGTCTGAACAAGTATATCGCCCTGCCAGCACCGACAAATCTCGTCGTGGTTACTGGAAACGGAGAGGCTTCACTTACATGGGATATTGTTGTTGGCTCGGACCACTACAATGTTTATTACCAGAAGTCATCTGATGCAACTTATACCGGTCCGATTGCTGTGGCCGAAAACTTTACTAGAATTACCGGTTTGGAAAATGGGAAATCATACCGATTCATTATTCGAGCGGCTGATCAGTATGATAATGAAAGTGCTGATGCTTGGCTTGAAGCTACTCCCATTGCTCCAGAACCAGTAAAAGTTGTTTTGACAGCTGCCCCTACTGTACAAGATGCAGTTGTTGCTCAGCCGGAAACTCCTGTCGTAACGCCTGAAGTAACTCCGCCAACCGAGGAAACTGGGCCAGAGATTGGTCAAATCAAGGGTGAAGAGACAGCGGCAACCGAAGAGGAAGACATAAATTGGACACCATGGATTATTCTTTTCGTTTTGATCGTCCTTGCCGGTGCGGCAACCGGAGGATATTTCTACTGGTTTGGTAATGAAGAGGAAGAGATTGTTTCCGAGAAGGTAATAGAAAAAACCAGAAAATCAAATGGTAAAAAGAGTTCAGGCAGCAAGCCATCAGCGAAGAAAAGCAAGCGCTGGTAGATAGTTGGTAGATTCTATTCCCGAAGACTTTGCAGTTAGAGAAAAATCCTCCGTATTTGCGGAGGATTTTTCGTACTTCGATGTGGTATAATTTTTATGATG
>JAQVAO010000052.1 GCA_028690755.1 Patescibacteria group bacterium
CGGCAAAGTTGTTAGTGATAAAGAAAACGGTAAATATATTATATAGATAAAAGCAAATGAAAAGTGGTAATGGGCTACAATTATTCTTTATAATGCTTGGCCGAATTGTTAAAATGTCGGTAGTTTCATTTTGGCGGAATAGATGGTTATCTTTGGCTACGACTTTGATAATAATCTTAACTTTGATAATAATCTCCGTTTTTTCTTTTATGGCACTTATAGTTAATAAAACCGCTACTTCGTTGAGAGAAAAGGTTGATCTTGTTGTTTATCTGAAAGATAGTGATTCTGAAGAGCAGATCAGAGCGCTTCGAGAAATCATCGAGTCTCGACCTGAGGTTGAAAGTATAACATACGTTTCCAAGAAGGATGCACTCCTTAGGTGGCAAGCGAGATATAATAATGATGAAGATTTAAAAAATGCTGTTACAGAGGATGACAACCCACTGCCCAGGAGTCTAGAAGTCAAAACAACCGAAGCTGAGCAAATTTCCACAGTTGCGGAATTTTTGCAGAACGAGGATTACTCCCCCCTGATTAGTCAATTAAGCTACGAAAAAAACAAAACACTAATTGATCGGTTGGTTAGCATTACATCTTTTATCAAGAAGGTTGGCAGCGGATTATCAATTTTGTTCATAATAATTTCGATTTTTGTTGTTTATAATGCGGTAAAGATCACAATTTTTGCTAGGTCGCAGGAATTGGAGATAATGCGACTCGTTGGCGCAACTGATTCTTATGTTAGATTACCGTTTGTTTTTGAGGGAGTAATATATGGACTGCTGGCGGCTGTAGTAAGCTCACTTATTCTGATCATTTCTTACAATTTTTTGAATTTGCCGCTTAGCAATTATCTGAATAATATTGGTTATGATGTTGGAGCATTTATAAAAACTTCAGTTTTCCAGGTCGTTGGTTTGCAGTTTTTGATTGCACTGCTCTTGGGGATATTTTGTTCATTTTGGGCGACAAGAGAGCATCTTAGCAAGTAGATTTTGATTGTTTTTATTATCATGATAGAATTATCTTGAGGTATAGTCTGAAAAAAGAGATGAAAAATAAAGTGAATAAATGTGTTGCCGGTTTGATTTTGACCTTGGTGCTGTTTTTCCCATACTTTGTGTTTGCTGCTACACAACAGGATTTAGATAGCAAAAAAGCCCAGCAAAGACAGGCACAGGCATTGGCTGATCAGAAGGCCAAGGAAGCAGAACAAATGAAAAGTCAAATAAAGACGGTTGACAATCAGATTAGCCAGACTGAAAATGCAATTGCAAAGACTGCCGAAGACATTTCCTTGGTCAAATCAGCGATTGAAGATCTTAAAGTTCAAATTAGCGACCAGGAAAGTAAATTACAAATCGAAAAAGAAAAATTGAACGAAATAGTTTCTCAATGGTACATGGATGGGGATTTTGGTTTCGTTGAAGTGGTGATCGGCTCCGATAATTTAAGCGACTTGATATCAAAGCAAGAATATTATGATTCCACCAGACAACATATGAATGGTAAAATCGAAAAAATCAATGAAATGAAAACGAAACTTTTAGCCGATAAGGAAGAACAACAAAATAAGATGATTGAGCTTCAGAATATCCAAGATCAACAGACTGCGTACAAAAAATCAGCCGAAAACCAGTTGTCATGGAAAAATCATCTTCTTAATATGACTGAATCTCAACAGAAAGAGCACTTGGATTTAGTAAGTAAACTGCAAAAAGATATCGCTCATATCTCTGCCGAATTGTATGCTCAGCGACGAGCGTACGGCAGTGGCACCGCTGGTGCTTTGGGTTATCCCTATATGCAGCCACCAGGAGTTTATGTTTTGGATCCGTGGAATTTTTATATGTCAGAATGTACTGGTTATGCCGCTTGGTATTGGAATTCTGTCTTAGGTAAACGCTGGCTTAACACTCGACCAGGAAGTGGGAGTGCGTGGAATTGGCCAGCTTTAGCCAGAGATCAGGGGTATTCTGTTTCAGATACACCAAGAGTTGGGGCAATAATTTCTTGGCAAGCAAGTAGTTTGACTTCCCAATGGGGACATGTGGCTATTGTTCAAGGTGTTAATTCAGATGGTACAATAAATATTTCAGAATATAACTGGACTTACAATCATGGCGGTGATACGCGAAATAATGTTCGACCAGGAGATTACGGTTCGTACAGTTATATTTGGTAACAACGAACTAATTAAAATACCTTCTTAAGGTGAAAGAAAATAAAAAGGTTAAAATTTGGGTCAAGATAATATCAGCAGCTCTATTGCTTTTTTTTGTTTTTATCGTCGGCTATGTGGTTGGGGTGAGAGAGGGCAAAGATTTTTTACCGCCGGATAATATTAAAAATGCTAACAATGGGTCAGAGGTTGATTTTTCTCTTTTTTGGCAAGCTTGGAACAAAGCCAGGGAGCTGTATATTGGACAATCTGTCCCGCAAGAAATGATTTATGGAGCAATTTCAGGAATGGTAGCTTCTCTCGGTGACCCATATACAGTATTTCTCAAACCTTCGGATAATGAAAAGCTAGCCGCTGATCTTTCCGGTGAGTTTGAAGGGATTGGCGCTGAGCTGACTATTAAAAATGATGTTATCGTTGTTGTTTCTCCGCTTTCGGGTACTCCATCAGAAAAAGCTGGTCTTAAAGCAAAGGATATTATTATAAAAATTGATGACGAAAGCACGGAGGACATGTCTCTTAATCAGGCAGTAGATAAAATTAGAGGCGAAGCTGGTACCACAGTAAAACTCACCATTATCCGAACGAAAATTGATGAACCAGTAGAAATCTCGATTGTTAGAGAAAATATTGAAGTTCCAAGTGTCACTCTTAACACCGAAATAATTGAGGGCAAAAAAATCGCCATACTGAAAATCATTCAGTTTGGCGATGACACTGTCCAACTTGCAACTAAATATGCTCAAGAAATTTCAAATTCTGATATTGATGGCATCGTGTTGGATTTGCGTAACGATCCGGGTGGCTACCTTGATTCTTCTGTTAGGATTAGTGGGCTTTTTATTGAAAAAGGTTCAGTCGCAGTTATTGAGATTGACAAAGAGGGTGAAAAAAAGGAGTATAAAACCGATAATGAGCCGATCCTGAAGGATTATCAAATTGTTACTTTAGTAAATGGGGGGACAGCTTCAGCAGCTGAGATTGTTGCAGGAGCTTTATATGATCATGGTCGCACAAACATTATCGGTGAAAAAACTTTTGGCAAAGGAAGTGTCCAGGCACTAGAGCCTTTAATTTTTGGCTCATCACTAAAAGTAACTATTGCGAAATGGTTGACACCAAAAGGTAGTGAGATTGATGGAGTGGGTATAAAGCCCGATTTTGAGATAAAAAATGAAAATAGTGACACTGATTTACAGCTGGAAAAGGCGAAAGGTGTATTGTTAGAAAAAATTAATAGATAATTGGAGATATGTATGAAAGTAGTTTTGATTTCAGATGTTAAAAATATTGGTAAAAAAGGTGATGAGAAAGAGGTTAAACCCGGTTTTGCTAGAAACTACCTCTTGCCTCGAGGACTCGCAGTATTAGCAGATAGCGCTGAGGCGACTAAAATTCTTTCCGAAGCGAAAAAGAAAAACGAGGAAAAAATCAAAAATGTGGAGAAAGCACAGATTAATTTATCAAAAATTACAGAAAAAGAATTTACATTCAAGCGCAAGGCATCGAAAAGCGGTAAATTGTATGGCGGCATAAGTAAAAAGGAAATTTTGGAAGTAATTGAACAAAAAACTGGTGTGAAAATAGAGGAAATTTTTGGTGATTTTCCAATTAAAAATCTTGGTGAATATCAATTGCAGATCGATTCACCTGGAGGTGAAAATTTGGAACTCAAGATTGTTGTAGAAGCTGATGCTGGATAAAATTCGCGAAATAAATTATAATTTTATTAGGACTACCGTTTAGTACTACAGGAGGGGAAATTGGTAGATATTAGCGCCAAGGGCTCATCAAGCCCTTGGGATGAACCGCTTGACGAAAAAATTAATGAGAAACCAAAAAAACCAACTATTGTTGGTGATCTTGATTTTAACAAGCAAGCTGATCCCGCAAAAGATCAATCGGCCGAAGCTTTGAAAGTTCCTAGTAAAGTTGAAGAAAAAGTCGGGGCGAAAATTGATGCAAAAGAGGTCGTTCCGCAGACTGAGGAGATTAAAGTTAACAATCAGCAAACAATAACTCCACAGGCAGAAGAGAGTAATAAAACAAATCAACCTTCTGATTTTTGGCAGAGCGCGTATAGTCGTAGTAGCAATAATTCGAACGCGGGGACTCCTGTTCCGACCCAGGCAGCT
>JAQVAO010000053.1 GCA_028690755.1 Patescibacteria group bacterium
CATAGTATACTATTGATATATTCACAATGTCAAGAGAGTAAAAGTTTAAAAAGGGCTGTTGACAAGACAAAAATTCTGGTATTTAATTGTATCGGTGAGCTGATACTGAAATATGTTTTATATAGCCTTAAAAGGTAAGCTCTTTGTGTCACTTACCTTTACAAATAGAGGTTTGGTCGGTGTAGGAAGTAATGGTATACACGCAAATTAAATAAACAACTAATTCAAAACAATGACCAACAAAATAACTACGAAACAACAAGAAATACTTAAACTACTATACAAATATAAATTCTTAGACCGAAAACAAATTCAAGCATTCCTAAATCATAAATATCACAAAAGAATCAATGACTGGCTAAAAGACCTAACACAAAAAGAATACCTTAATCGAATCTATTCCAATAAGTTTGGAGAAAATACTAAACCGGCTATTTATTATCTGGGACTAAACGGAATAAGATACCTGAAAACACAGGATGATTGCTCTCGAGAAGTGTTAAGAAAGTTCTATCGGATGAAAGATCGCTCAAATGATTTCATTGAGAAATCTCTACTTGTAGGCAAGATTGTTTTAGATCTAAAAGTTGCTGCAAATCACAGTCAAGATCCCAGCGAGGAGTATGCCCTTTCCTATTCAATTGGAACAGCAACCGACATCGCTAATCCCGAATACCGTTTTAATTTCTTAACCGAGTATAAACCCGATCTGCTCGTCAAAAGATTGAAGAAAAAGAAAACCAGCAAACGAACAAAATCAGATTACTTTCTTTTTGCCATAATAGCGCCGACTTTGCCTCACTACTCAATTAGAAAGCTGGTTAAAGATTTTATCGAGCTCTACGATGGCTACGAATGGGACGAAATTAGTGACACCTTCCCTGCAATCATGATAGTTTGTCCAACCCTAGCCACCATGATCTATGCCAAACGGGTGACCAAGGGATTACTGGAGGACGAGGACGATCCAGATGATCTCCATATTCAATTTACAACCACCGATAAGATTAAGGAACATGGTATTACTGGAGAGATTTGGGAATAGGATTAATAGCATTTTGCCTATATAAATAGTCCCAAATATGCTATAATATATCTGTTAAACAAGTAATTTTTAGGAATGGTAATTAAAGAAAACATTCCAAAATCTGTTGCAAATGTTCTCTGGTCTTATGATATAAATAAGATCGATTTAGATTTACACAAAAAATTAATTATTTCCCAGGTTTTAAATTATGGCACCGAAGACGCCACAGATTGGCTATTCGATACATACCCTCTGGATGAGATCCAGAAAATGGCCGAGCAGATTCCGACTGGTCAATGGAACAAAAAGTCTCTGGCTCTTTGGTCGCTTTATTTAAATATCAAACCCATTTCTAAGCTGGAAAGAGTACTCCATGGATAAACAATTTTATTGGGATATTCTAGATCAAAAGCGTATAAATATTCTGCCTCTTTTTAAAGATTTTAAAGAGGACTTTTATCTTGCCGGCGGCACTGCTCTAGCATTACAATTGGGACATCGAGACAGTATAGATTTTGATTTCTTTTCTGAAAACTCTTTCTCAATAAAAGATTTAACTCAAAAAGCTGAGAAGATTTTTCAGAACCATAAAGTCGCCAAAATTCAGGAAGAAAAAGACACGCTGACATTTGTTATTGATGACAATATAAAAATCAGTTTCTTTGCTTTTGCATACCAGCTAATCAAACCACTCTTAGATGAAGACAACTTCAAAATGGCTTCACTCGAAGATATCGGCGCGATGAAACTCTCAGCAATTACCAGCCGGTCTGTTCTTAAGGATTATATTGATTTATATTTTATTCTTCACAAAATAAGCCTCGGAGAGCTTTTCAAATTAACAAAGGAAAAGTTTCCAACAATTGACATCAATTTAATTCTAAAAAGTTTAGTCTATTTTGATGATATTCAGGAAGAGCCAATTCTTTTTAAACACGAAGGTGACATCAGTTTCGAATCAGTTAAAAAATATCTCTCAGAAACTGTAACAAAGTATTTAGTAAAAGCTGATAAATAGTCTGATCTCCCTTCAAATTTTCAAATTCTCGCACTAAAAAAAGCCCCCGAAGTGGTCGAAACCTCAGGGGCTCTTCAGTCCAATACTCCTCAGCTAACATTACCGTAAGCACTCTGTGACAACTGCCAATTAACGGATCCTCCCAAGAAGAAACTTCAGAGTAGGTTGACCCGAAAAACAGCAAAGGTGTATACTTAAAATAATCGTTTCAGAGTTCGAGTTTTCTATAGGAGGAGGGATTATTAAACATAACTGTAGAGAGTTAAATTTCAATCGAGTTCGTTCAACCGAACTCGAGAGAGAGAGAGAGAGAGTTAGGGAACCCTCGGGTTTTTGTTTGCCAAATAAATCGAAGCACTCATTTGGAGTGTCTTTTTTGTGATATCCACAATGAAAAATTTTAAGATTTCGAAAAATTCGACAGTTATTTTTTCCATCATAGCGGTAGTTATTACTTCCATGGTCGTCTCGATGCTTTATATGAATAAAAAAGCCGATGCCACCGCTATAGATCTCGAGGGGCGAGCTCAAATCCTAAACACCAATGGTTATCTTAATTTCACCGATTACTCTGCCAATGTCTCTACATCCAATATCGGTTGCCAATTTGATGGCTATGCTTGGTCAAGCGACATCGGCTGGGTAGCTTTTGGAAGCACTGATAATCCTGACGGCCCGGTCACCTGTAATTTAACAACGGGTATTCTTTCCGGTAAAGCTAGAGTTATAAATGATGGCTCGATTATTGACTTTAATTCCGCTCCATATGACAGCAATGTCCGCATACTTTCTTCGGGAAATTTTATCGGATATGCATGGTCAACCGCTCTCGGCTGGGTTAATTTCACGGGCGTTTCAGCTCCCGGTATTTCGCTCGTTCCGCCAAATGCGCCGCAAAATGTTCGTATCTACGATACTTCCGACCGAGACTTGGCTGAATACTCAGTAACTTTACGCTGGCAAGCCCCCACATCTTTAGACGGAGAGGCATTTGAGTCATACCTTGTTGAAAGAGGGACTAATGGAATTACCTTTGTTCAAGTTGCTTCGACCAGCTCACTTGGATATCTTGATACAACCGTTTCAACCGGCACCACTTACTATTACCGAATCAAGGCAAAATATACCAGCGGAACTATCGCCTCGTCGGAGATCGTTTTCCAAAACCCAACCGGCAGATTTACAACCCCACCAAACTTAGAGGGAACACCGGTTATCGAAGCCAAACCCAGCTCGGTTGATTTTTCCTGGCGCACCGATCGCGAAGCCTCAAGTTACGTCAGAATAACACAAGGTAATACCTTTGTTTCCGAGCAAGGGCATGCATCATTAGAAAAAGCCCACGAGGTTTCTGTTACCGGTCTCAAGCCGGGCATCAATTATAATTATCAATTAGTCTGGCTCGATCAGGATGGGAATGAAGGCAAGGGTAATATTGAAGAATGCAAAACCGCTGACGCTCCTTATATTTCCGAAGTAAATATTTCCAACATCACTTTAAGTTCAGCACTGATTACATGGAAATCCACATCCGTTGCCCAAACAAACCTTTATTACGGCAGAGACACTGCTTATGGATCTTCTGTGACCGAGTCGTCAACCAGCGGAACCACCTCGCACTCAGCATTTTTAGACGATCTCGAGACCGGAACAACCTATCATTTCAAAATCAGAGGAACTGACACCGAAAGTAATGACCTTGTTTCCGACGACTATTCCTTCTCGACCTTGCCCCTGCCTCTTGTTTCTAACGTTACAACTCAACCGATTACCGACCGACCGGCACAAGCACTTAAAATCAATTGGACAACCAACGTTCCGACTTCCTCGACAATCACATATGCTCCGGCAGGTGGTAAATCAAACGAAGTGTCAAAATCAGAACTTTCAATAGCTCATGAGCTTGAAACCGGTCCCCTTGAAGATAACGCAACATACACCTTTACAATTTCCGGACGAGACCAGTTTGGAAACGAAGCAGTTTCAACACTCTCGGGTATAAATACAAAAAACGATACCAGACCACCCGTTATCTCAAACTTCATCGTCGAGACAGAGACCGGTGAGCAGGGAGACGATTCCATAAAAGTTATCGCTTCATGGAAGACCGATGAACCCTCAACTTCTAAAGTCGAGTTCGGTGTCGGAGGCGGAGATGCCAATTTGACACAATCTTCGCAAGAGTCGACAGCCATGGATACATCTCACGTCGTTGTTGTTTCCGGAATCGAGCCATCACAG
>JAQVAO010000054.1 GCA_028690755.1 Patescibacteria group bacterium
GTGAATCAGCAATCAGAAAGAATGTTCGGCGACGGATTAAGCAGGGATATTAATATTCGCTTTGTTATTAGACTGGAGAAAATATGACACTATCCGAACAAATCAATAATGATTTTACTGAGGCCTTAAAAAACAAAGACAGCGAGAAGCTTTCGGTTCTTCGTATGTTAAAATCATCAATCAAAAACTCAGAAATTGCTTTGAAAAAAACACTAGATGATCCCGAAGTGGTAAAAATTTTACAACGTGAGGTTAAACAAAGAAAAGACTCGATTGAGAGCTTTTTAAGTGCCGGGAGAGAACAATTGGCCGAAAAAGAAAAAAAAGAGATAAAATATTTAGAAAAATATCTTCCAGAGCAACTCTCAGATGACGATCTAACCGCTATTTTGGAAACTGTGATTGTTGAAACTGGTGCCAAAAGTATGGCTGACCTAGGAAAAGTAATGGCTTCGGCGATGTCAAAGGTTTCCGGGCGAGCGGACGGCAGCGCCGTTTCAGAAAAAGCTAAAGAACTTCTAACTAAATAAAATGGTTTCAGGAAACAAAAAAACCCTGATACTGATTCTGTTGTCCCTATTTATTGTTATATTATTTTTCAACTCTGTTTTTATTTTTCCCGCATTTTATGCCGAACCTCTGAGCTTCGGCACCTTAGCTGTGTTAGTTTTTACGATGTCATTTTTCTCAGCGGTAGTAATATCTACTCTTTTAGTTTATGTCCTACCCCAAATTAATACCGAGATTTCTCTTAGTAAAAAATTCACTCGGCTTGACAGTTTAAACCATCCGCTGCTTTTGAAACTTTCAACCCAGGCCCCTGGTAGTTACCATCATTCGATCAATGTTGCAAATTTATCTCATCAGGCCGCAAAATCAATAGGCGCCAACGCCGCTTTAGTTCGCATCGCTAGCTATTATCACGATATCGGAAAAATTATTCATCCTGAAACCTACATTGAAAACCAAAATGGTAGGAAAATAATAAACAATAATCTCTCGCAAATTAATAAAGTCGCTAAAATTATTACAAACCACGCACTTTCTGGAAAAGAAATTGCCAAGGAATATGATCTACCAGATGAGATAATTCAAATTATTTCAGAACATCATGGAACCACTTCGGCAAAATTCCTTTTCGATCAAGCCAAAGAATTTGGTTCGCCGGATATAAAAAATTTCCGTTACCCTGGTCCCAAACCACAAACCGTCGAATCACTCATCGTTATGCTAGCTGACTGTATCGAGGCGGCAGCAAAAGGCCTGAAAGATTTAGATAGAGTCAATATTGCAAAATTAGTCGATAATACGATCAAAGAAAAGATTGATGAAAAACAATTTTCTAACATCAATTTTAGCTCCTCTGATTATCAAAAGATCAGAAATAGTTTTATAAAAACACTTCTTTCTATGTATCACCAGAGAATTGTTAATAAAGAATACAATGAAAATTGATTTCATTAAAAAATACAAAGGCATTTGCGATATAACAAAAGATGACGCCAATATTCTGGCGAATAAGGTTTTCAAAAATCTTCAATGCAATACCGAAAATATTACCATTGAGTTGCTTTTGGTTGAAAAAAACAAAATCCGAGAAATCAACGAAAAATTTCGTAAAGTTAAGCGAGAAACCGATGTTTTGTCGTTTCCACAAAAAACAGTAGAAAATTCTCCAGAAAAAAACATTGGTAGTGTTATAATTTCGCCTGAAGTAGCGAAAGAAACGAATCAACGGTGTGGTGATCTTTTTGTCCATGGATTATTGCATCTTTTGGGATATGACCACGAAAAAGATAAATCAAGATGGGAAAATGCGGAAGAAAGGGTGTCCAAGAATGAATTACAATAAATTCAGCATGCCAAAATTAGTGCGTAGTTTTCTTTATGCCTCTAGAGGGATAATTAATTTATTAAAAAGCGAACAAAACGCTCGAATTCACTTAATTTATGCGATTGTTGTCGCCTCGATGGCCTATGTTCTTTCAATTAGTCGGATAGAAGCGATTGTTTTGTTTTTCGCCGTTACCCTGGTAATTGCGACTGAAATCATTAATACTGCTATTGAAAAGTTGATTGACATCGTCAACCCAAAACTCTGCGCAGAAATTGAGTTTATCAAAGATGCTATGGCAGGAGCGGTTTTAGTTACAGCAATAATTGCACTAGTAGTAACTGTGATGATATTTTTACCTTATTTTAATAAATTTATCGCCTAAAAATGTTGCAAACAAGGTTTGAATCGGATAAAATGTTATGTGTGAAGAAGATAATTGATTAATTTTGGAGGGCAGGTAGTGAAGAAATTAGTTTCCGCTGGTCTCGATATAGGCAGTTCTAAAGTTGCAGTCACTATTATCTCTACTGACAACGGAGTCGTAGATGTTTTAGGTGTTGGTAAATCTGAAAGTAACGGCGTTAGGAAAGGGGTGATTGTTGATATTGAAGAAACAGTTTCATCGATATCGGCCGCGCTAGAAGAAGCAGAAAGAATGTGTGACTCGACAATTAGTAACGTCGTAGTCGGCATCAACGGATCTCATATTGAATCAGAGATAAGCAGGGGCGTAATCGCAGTTTCAAAATCCGACGGCGAAATAAATGAAAATGACGCTATCCGAGCAATCGAGGCAGCAAGAGCGGTTCCCAATAAACCTAACCGCGAAGTTTTACACGTAATACCAAAAACCTTCACTGTTGACGGTCAAGAAGGAATTACTGATCCAGTAGGCATGTCTGGAATTAGACTCGAAGTTGATACAAATGTTATAACCGGTTCATTATCAGCGATTAAAAATATTCAGCGCTGCGTGAACCAAGCGGGACTGTCAATTTCAGATTTGGTTTTTTCTCCACTCGCCAGCTCGAAAGTAATGCTGACAAAACAACAAAAAGAAATTGGGGTAATAATTATTGACATTGGGGCCGGAACAACATCATATGCTGTTTTTGAGGAAGGGGATCTAGTTTATTCAAAAGTAATACCTATTGGCTCCGGTCACATCACAAACGATATTGCTATCGGCCTTCGCACCAGTATAAATATAGCTGAAACAATCAAGATAAAATACGGCTACGCCTCACCAGACAAAATCGACGAGAAAGAAGAGATTGATTTATCTAAACTAGACAAAAACGAGAGTACCTCAGCCAGTGTAAAATATATTGCTGAAATAATTGAGGCCAGATTAAACGAGATATTCATGCTTATCCGCGATGACCTACGGTCAATTAATAGAGACGGCATGCTACCAGCCGGAGTAGTGCTAACCGGTGGTGGATCAAAGCTAGAGGGCATTGGAGAAATGATCAAAGATATTTTGCGCTTACCAACGATTGTTGGTAAACCGGCAATTGAGTTATCAGGCGTTGTTGACAACGTATCTGATCCAGTATATTCTACAAGTGCCGGTTTGGCTCTCTGGGGGATTGAATCTGGTAATGCAAGCCAGAGTAAAAAACCACTCACACCGGAACTTAGCGGTTTGATGGATAAAGCGAAAAATATGTTTAAGAATTTTTTGCCCTAGTTTTAACTACTTGACTTAAGCTGTTATAATACCGATTAATATATACTTTGTCTGATGGAATTTCCCAATAAGGAGTAACAATGGATAAAAAATCCGAGATGGAGGGGTTCGCAATAATAAAAGTCGTCGGCGTTGGCGGCTCTGGTGGTAGTGCTGTCACCAGGATGATAAACTCAAAACTCCGCGGCGTTGAATTCGTTACTGTTAACACTGACGCTCAGGCTCTCGCCTTCAACGAAGCACCGATCAAAATCCAAATTGGCAAAGAAACTACCAGAGGGCTAGGAGCTGGCGCAGACCCCGAAATCGGGCGAAAAGCTATCGAAGAAAATAAAGAGGAAGTATATGAGGCACTCAAGGGATCTGACTTGGTTTTTGTCACTTTTGGTGCTGGTGGTGGTACAGGTACCGGAGCAGGGCCTTTTGTTGCCGAAATCGCCAAGGAACTAGGCGCTTTGACAATCGGTGTTGTCACAAAACCATTTTCCTTTGAAGGCCAACGAAGAATGAAAATTGCAGAACTCGGAATCAACGAGATGAAAGATCGAGTTGACACTCTTATTACAATACCAAACGACAGGTTACTTCAAGTAATTGATAAAAAAACCTCACTTTTTGATGCTTTCGGAATTGTTGATGATGTTCTTAGACAAGGCGTCCAAGGTATTGCTGATCTTATCACATTGC
>JAQVAO010000055.1 GCA_028690755.1 Patescibacteria group bacterium
CAAGGACATGCTATTGATATATTATTAGTTTTATTGTATGATAATACAGCAAATATAAATTATATTATGATTATAACGAGATGAAAAAAGAAGTTCAACCAGTCGTGGCAATCATCGGCCGACCTAATGTAGGAAAGTCGACTTTTTTTAATCGTCTGTGCGGGAAGAGAAAAGCGATTGAATCCGCTTTAGAAAAAACTACTGTCGATAGGATATACGGGGGGGTAAATTGGTGCGGGAAAAAATTTTCCTTGATAGATACAGCCGGAATTTACGAAAACGATAAAAACGATCAATTGCAAAAAAATATTAGTGATAATATTAACTTAGCGATTGAACAGTCAGATTTAATTATCTTCCTTGTTGACGTAATGGTTGCTCATTCATACGACAGAGAAATTGCTAAACTATTGCGAAAGTCTAATAAAAAGATACTGCTAGTCGCAAATAAATCTGACAATCAGACACGAGAAATTGTTTCGCGCGAACTACTCTCTTTGGGTCTCGGTGAACCGATTTTTATTTCTGCAATATCTGGCAGAGGTGTTGGAGATTTATTAGAAAAAATTAGCCAAGAACTTCCAAAGTCAAAAAATGTAAGAAAATTACAAGAAAATATTATTAGTATTTCCCTTATTGGCAG
Organism: Patescibacteria group bacterium; assembly: GCA_028690755.1. Lineage (GTDB taxonomy): Bacteria > Patescibacteriota > UBA1384 > XYA2-FULL-43-10 > CAINNR01 > JAQVAO01. The sequence goes on from JAQVAO010000055.1 coordinate 644, forward strand.
ACCAAATGTAGGCAAATCTACAATTTTAAATTCACTCTTGGGTGAAGATCGAGCAATAGTTAGTTCTATTCCTGGAACAACTAGAGACATAAATGACGCACTGATCAGCTTCCGTGGCACAAAATATAGAGTTGTTGACACAGCAGGGATTAGAAGAAGAGGGAAAATTGATAGTGAAATTGAGAAATTTTCAATAATTAGATCAGTTAATGCAATCAAAGAATCTGATGTCTCGATAATTATTATTGATGCCGATGAAGGGATAACAAATCAAGATGCTCATATTGCCGGCACAGCGAAAGATATGGGAAAATCAATTATAATTGCAATAAACAAATTCGATATCTGGGACCAACTGGCAGAAGAAAAGAAAAAAGAAAAAATGGCTATAATGATAGAAGAACTCAGACGCAACTTGGCATTTTTACCATATGTGCCGATTGTGTTTGTTTCTGGCCTAGAAAAAACAAACATCAAAAAACTTTTATCCGAAGCAAAGGATCTTTTTTCCGAAAGGAACAGAATTATTGACGCGGAAGAAGTGGAAAAAATTGGCCTAGAAGCCAAAAGCAACAACCAACAATTCCCCAATTTTTATTCTTTTTATCAAGAAAGAAGTAACCCACCGGTATTCAAATTGGAGGTAAGAGATAAAAAAAGGGTGCATTTCTCGCACCTTCGCTATTTGGAGAATTTCATTAGAAACTATTATCCTTTTCGTGGCACACCAATATTTATCGATCTTCTAGAAAAGAGTAAAAAAACAAAGAATTAATTTAGATTATAAACTTCGTGAGTAAAGAACTTAAATCGATCAAGTGGAGTAACAGTTATCCAAACTCTCCCAATAATATTCCCCTTAGGTAAGACTCCCCACTCTCTTGAGTCCGAGGAATGATCTCGGTTATCGCCAAGAACAAAAAACTCTTTGTCCTTAAGCTGTAATTTAAAATCATCAGAGCTCTGACCCTCGTTATAGGAGTGGGTTTTTGTTGTTTTTGATAAATAATTCTCAGTTAGTTCAAATTGTTCGTTTCCGGTCGATGAGATAAAAACTTTACCGTTTTTTATTTCGATCGACTCACCCGGCAACCCAATAACTCTTTTTATATAGATGACTTCGGGATTTTTTGGATAACGAAAAATCACCACATCGCCCCTAGAAGGTTCTCTAAAATCATAGCTAATTTTTTCAGCGATTAGATATTCATTGTTTACGAAATTCGGGAGCATTGAATCACCATCCACTACAAATGGCTGAATAATAAAATACCTAATTGAAAAAGCGATCATCATCACGACTATGAAAGTCTTCACTAAATCCCAAAAAAAGGACAGGAAACTAATAACCTTATTTTCCTCTCCAGGATTGATATTATTTAGAAGTTCGTTTTGTTTTTGTTCTGTCTCATACATGGACTATTTGTGCTAATTTCGTATATATCTATCATATCTTATCAATCATTGACAGCCCGCGTCAATATAAACTAGACTGGGTGTAACAAGTTTTAAATTTTAAGACTATGAGAATTGTCTTGTTTTCTTTGTTTGGATACGAGATCTACAGCCATGGGGTTTTTTTAGTTCTTGGAATAGTTGTTTCCGGATTCATAATGTATCGATTAATGAACAAGGAAAAACTAGACACAACAAAATTCTTGAGCAATATAATAATTTCAGTAATATTAGGAATTATTGCTTCTAGGATAGTTTTCTACTTTATGAATTTATACTTGTACGATTCGCTCTATCAAATGCTTGAAATTTGGCAGGGGGGGTTGGTTTCATTTGCAGGGTTTGTATTCGGAGCACTGGTTTTCATTGTACTATTAAAAAAACAGAAAACTGAAATGGAACCAGTAATTAATTTAGCCGGTATTACTTTTCCTTTGGGAATCGCAATTGGCAGAATTGGCTGTGCTTTAAATGGAGAAGTTGGGGTAAAAACTAAATCAGCATTGGCATATTATGGTTTTATGCCGGTCACTGCTTTTGAAATTTTTATCTGCTCTGGAATCTTCGCGATAAACTTTCTAATTTACCTGAAGTTTCGGGACAAATTGTCAAAATATTTTCTATTATTTTCATTTGTAATTCTCTATTCATTGTCCAGAATAATAATAGACTCCTGGCGGATAGACCCAAAGGTATTTATCGGTTTAAATTACAGCCAAATAACCTCAATACTGATATTTATCATTGCTTTGTTTTTATATCTTAAAAATCAAATTAATTTCCCCTCTTCACCCAGAGAAAGGAGTTGATGATGGAAATCGACAAAAAATTTATTGAAAAACAAAAAAAATCTTTGTTGTTAGAAAAAGAAAAGCTAGAAAAAAAAATAAAAAAGCTTGATGAATTTCCTGAATACGGTCGGGGTGATGATGATAGCGCCAGGGAGTTTTCAGATTTTGAGAATAATCAAAGCATTGAATTCCAGCTAAAAGAACTTTTGAAAAAGATAAAAACAGCGCTTAGAGCAATCGAAAAAGGTACTTATGGAAAATGCTCAATTTGTAAAAAAGAGATCGAGAGCGGTCGTCTAGAATCAATGCCCTATGCAAATGTCTGTGTCAGTTGCAAAAAAAATGGAAAAAAATAAGTATCTAGTTATATTTTTATTCCTTCTTGCTTTTTCACAAACTGTAGCCTTTTTATTCACAAACAACGAGACGATTATCAATAGTAGGATGTTTTTCGGTCTTTTGGGATCAAACTCTTTATCGATACTGGTTTTATTCGTTTTTATTACTGCACTATTTCTGTACTTTTTAAAGTCAACAAAAAAATATAATTACCCGTTGATCTTTGTTCTATCAGGTACAGTTTCAAATTTATCCGATCGAATCTTTTTCGGTGGTGCTCGCGATTATATTAAAGTTCAACATTGGCCAACTTTTAATCTAGCAGATACACTAATTGTTGTTGGAATATTCTTTTTTTGTTATTATTTTTTTTCTGAAAAAAATTAAAAAAACACCTGCCGCTTGGTGTTTTTTTAATTTTCAAAAAGTTATTTTACAACTTCTTTGACAAAACTCGAGAACTCAGTTGGATGGTTTTTGGCCATCTCTGAAAGAACCTTCCTATCAAGTTCAATTTTTTTGTCAGCCATTTTTTTAATAAATTGTGAGTAGCTTATCCCTTCTTCTCTGCAAGCCGCATTTATTGAGATAATCCAAGAAGAACGAAAATCTCTTTTCTTTCTTCTCCTGTCGATATAAGCGTTTGTTCCGGCTTTCAAAAAAGCCTGCCTGGCAAGTTTTACCTGATTCTTGCGACCAGCACGCATTCCCTTCGTTTTTGCGAAAAGCCTCTTGTGTCTAGCTTTAGTTGTTACTCCGCGTTTAACTCTTGGCATTTTACACCTTACCTAATCTGCGTTTAATTCTTTTTTTATCACACTTGGCAATTTCTAAGTATGTATTTTTGCGATCAGATTTATTAGTCAAAAGATGATTGCCGGCGGCAGGAACTCGAAGAAGTTTACCACTGCCTGTGATTTTAAATCTCTTTGCTGTTGCCTTGTGTGTTTTAATTTTGGGCA